>CAJQQK010000053.1 GCA_905480435.1 uncultured Hyphomicrobiaceae bacterium
TGTGATAAAAGTTCCAGGAATTCTGATGCCATGAGTGCGCTCCTTTCGAATCAAACGCACTCCTATAGATTCAGATAAATCCCCGACCGTGAATCCCTTATCGCAGAGTTATGCAGCAGTCAGCGTTGAACAGCCCTGGGCGCACCATGTAGAAATATTTTTTCAGATTGACCGTCGATTTGCCTTCGGCATAGACGCGCTGCTGTCTCTCGCCGAGGTGGAGATAATGATAAAGGCATGATCTGCCGAAAGCGGTTGTTTCCGCAAATGCTGTCAGCCTGTTGCAAGCGTCTGGCGACCAGCGATAGTGGATCGGGCTTGAAAGCCATTCAAGCATCACGGGATTGGGTTTTATTAAGAGGCCGAGCGCCTTGCGAATGTCCCAGCCGCTGACGTCGAGCTCATCGGATATGGGGCGCTCAATGACATCGCGACCGGGTTCGATTGTGAGGTACCAGTCAACAGGTCGGGCGTAGATAAAGCGCACGTCGTAATCGCTGTCTGGTGATGGGAAGCCCCAAGCTCGACTGCCGCTCTCGACAGCAAAGACAATCCGGACGTCTTCATCTGCTTCTATTTGAGCGAGCTCCGCGTCAATCGCTTTGCGCATTGCCGGAATGATTGCGTTGGTGGGGTTGAAGATTTCCATGGCAACCTGTCGTGATTGTTCGGAAGGCCCTTAAGTTGGAAATGTCCGCTCGTACAAGTCGGGCAGATCATTTTCGACCAGGACGACGTCGCCAGATTTGGCGTTGGCATCGAGCCAGACCCGCGCCTCGGTGAACTGTTCGAAGGTGAATATTTTGGGTGGGTGTTGGCTGGAATGGAGGCCCTCGATGAAGGTCGGGATGCGCTCTGGTTTTACGACGACAACGATATCCGTTGTCTCGGCTGCTTTGCGGCCAAGTTCGAGGTGGGCTGCGTCATGCTTGAGGCCGAGTTCGGCAACGCCGGGAGTGATCAGAATGCGGCGGGCATCGCCTTTGCGCAACACCTGCATGAGATCAAGCGCATTGGCGAAGCCGGCCGGATTGGCGTTGTAGGCGTCGTCGAGATAGATCACGCCGGAGGGCTGATGTTTGACCTCCAGGCGATGCTGGATTTGTGGTGTGGAGCGCAGTGCGGTGACGATGCGGCTCGCTTCGATGCCGATGGTATGGGCAAGCGCAAAGCTCAGCGCCATGTTGCGGCCGTGGTGGATGCCGAACAGTGGTGCGAACAGGCTGACGGTTTCGCCGTTGTGTTCGAGCGTGACGTCGAGGCCCTTGGCGGTTTGTTCGATTGAGATGATGCGGACATCGGCGGTTTCGCTTTCACCGACAATGATAAAATTTGCGCGGTCGGCGTCGACGCGCTGGCGGGCGTGGTCGCGTTCCAGGATGTGCTCGTCGATAACCATTTTGCCGGAGCGTTGCTTGACGGCGGTTGCCAGTTCGAATTTTGCCTCGGCGACGGTCTCGAGATCTTTGAAGCGTTCGTAGTGGGCGGCACCGATCGAGGTCAGGATACCGTGGTGGGGCGGTGTGAAATTGCACAGGCGTTCGATTGAGCCTTTGCCATACGCGCCCATCTCGACGATGAAATATTTGCAGCCTTCATCGAGGCGTTCGTTGATGATGCGCGTGATACCCATCACGGTATTGACGCTGCCGGGTGTGAACAGCGCGCTGGTATTGAGCTGCAGGACGTGGCCAAGGATGTGTTTGACGGAGGTCTTGCCGAACGAGCCGGTGATGCCGATGACGGTTGGGTTGACCTCGCGCAAGCGGGCTTCGGCGCGTTCGCGGAAACCGTTCTGGATGCGTTTTTCGTACGGGCTCAACATCCAGTTGCTTAGTACGAGTATGAACGGCAACGATTGCACGAGTGCGAGCCAATACCAGTTGCCGCCGAATTGCAGGGCGAGACAGGCGAAGATCACGGACAGAAGAAATGCGGTGCCGAGAATGCGCGTTGCGCGTTCGGTGAGGACGAGCTTCTTTTTGGCATCGCTGCGGGGGTCGGTTTCGACTGCTGCGAATGCGAGGAAGGCGAGCCCAATCGCAATGTTGAGCGTGACCCAACCGATATTCATGTTGCGGGCGGCGATGATCAGCAAGAGCAACGCTGCGCTCAATCTCTTGTCGAAGGCGGCTTCCGAGAACAGCCAGTTGACGAAGCGCCGGGCGTCGTACTCGTCCTGCTGGAAAATATGCAGATAACGGAGCAGGCGGCGTGTTGCGAAGACGATTGCTGCAAGCAGCACCAGAGTGCTTGAAAATGTGATCAAAAGGCTCAAGCCTCCAGTAGGGTTTTGAGGCGTTTGGCGACCTGATGGCGGCCATCGCCGAGGACCGAGTAATGGTCGAGGCCGTCAAGGATGGCGAGCGTGGCCGAAGGGATCAGTTTTTCGAGACGTTCGCCAATGTCGGGTGGAGTTTCGGTATCGCCACTGCCATAGACCAGTTGCACGGGGCAGGTGATCTTGGTTGCGACCTCGCTGAGGTCTTCGTTGACGACTTTGATGAGGATATCACGCATCGCGCCGGCTGCCTTGTAGTCAGAGCTGCCGAACTTGTCGCGCATTTGATCCTGGCTGATGCCGGCGAGCGGTGCCAAGCGTTTCAGGGCTTTGTAGCTGTAGATGCGGCCATTGAGTTTGGCTTGCTGGAAAGCGGATCGCTTGCGAGGGAGCCCTGCGCCGGCAACCAGTAGCATGCGATCTATGACGCCTGGGTGGCGCGCAGCGAGCTGAAGCCCGACGCGGCAGCCGAACGAATGGCCGTTCCACACGATGGGTTTGCCGGTTGCATTGTTTTTCAGCCAATCAGCCATGAAGTCCGCGTAGTCAGCTGTATCCCAGGCGGCATCGGGTTTGGGCGATGTGCCAAAGCCTGGAAAATCAATAAAATCATGCGTGCCCATGGTGAACAAGGATTGCGCCAGAGGTTTCATCGCGGCGCGGTTCTGGCCCCAGCCGTGCGCCCACACGAAATGCCAACGACCGTTGTTGCCTGCCTCATTGACCCGATCGAAACCGAGTTGTTGGATGTCATAGTCTCGTTCGGTTATGGGGGCGATCATGCGGGGCTTGCTCGGGCTCGAAAAGAGTTCTTTGGACCGGCTTATACGGCGATTTGGTCGAATTGACCCGTGGACTTAAGAAATTTGCCGCAGGTGTTGGCCAAAATCAGCGCATTGCAGTATGCAACGGTGTTTACGATTTCAGTAACCATACCGCTGGTTGGTTGAGATCTGCTGAATTCTTCGTGTTGTTGGGGCCTGGACCCCGGGCACTTGGACGATTTTCTGGTGATCGAAAGCGCATTCAGGGACATTTGATGACGAAAAAGACCATCGCCGTCTTCTTTGGTGGGCGATCGCCTGAGCATGATGTCAGTGTTGTTTCTGCCTTGCAGGTGATGTCGGCGCTTGACCGCAGTTTGTACGATGTCGTGCCGGTTTATCTGGCAACGGACGGCCGCTGGTGGACCGGTGAGGCGCTGATGCAACGCGAGTCCTATCTGCCGTCGCCAGAGGTGTTGGCGACGTTGACCCAGGTTTCGCTGGATATGAGCGCGAATGGGCGGCCAACATTGCTGTCGCCAAATGCGTCGATGTTTAATTTTGGGAAGAGCGCCAAACGGATTGAATTTGATGCGGCGATCCCGTGTTTCCACGGGCTGGTTGGCGAGGATGGCCAAATCCAAGGCATGTTTGAGACGGCTCGGGTGCCTTATACCGGTATGCGGACGCTGGCGTCTGCGGTGCTGATGGATAAAGTCGCGACCAAGCGGATACTGGCGGGCGCCGATATTCCGCAGTTGCCGTATTGTGAGATTCAGCGGCCGCGCGAAGGGATGCTGGTTACAGCGTCTGAGCTGGCGCCGATTGTCGGCGACCTTAAAGGACCGTGGATCATCAAGCCGTCGCATCTCGGAAGCAGCATTGGGGTTGCCAAAGTTTCGTCGCTTGAGGAGCTGGCCGATGTGCTGCCGGAGATCTTCAAATACGACACGGCTGCGATCCTGGAAACGTTTGTCGCGAACATGGTCGAATACAATGTCTCCGTCTCGCGAATGTCGGGTGAGTTGACGACGTCAGCGATTGAGCGCCCAAAGCGGACCGATGAGTTGTTGAATTTCAAGGAAAAATACCTGTCTGGTGGTGGTGGTAAGAAGACCGGCATCAAGGGGGGGGCGAAAGCGCCGGGGCAGCAGGCAAGTGAGGGCATGCTGTCGCTGACACGGGAGCTCAACCCGAACATCGCGCATTTGGATGCTGATATCAGGCGCTGGGCGGGGTTGGCGTTTGATCAGGTCGGTGGCACGGGTGCGCCGCGAATTGACTTCATCGGTAACGAAGAAACCGGGGAGCTCTGGCTTAACGAAGTTAATCCGTGCCCTGGTTCGTTCGGTTATTTCCTCTGGGAAGCGGCGCCGGAACCGCTGTTGTTTTCGGAAATGCTGGACAAATTGATTCAAGAGGCGTTGTTCCAACACGTGCGCGGACGACTACCACCTGATCCGACACCGAGCGACGCTCGGCTGTTCTTAAGGCGTTAGTTCGCGGAGTTTCAGCCAGGATTTTGAATGACGATCACGAAAAAATTGGCACTCGAAGGTTGACAGTGCCAGCCACCGTACTAACCAGTCACAGCTACTTAAGCCGTTGGCTGTCGATTAAGTGAAGTTGCGCTAATTGAGGAACTCGATGACGGAATTGATCAATACGCATGGGCTCATCAAGCGCTTTGGCGACATAACGGCAGTGAATGGTATTTCACTCACCGTTCAACGCGGTGAGGTGCTTGGCTTCCTGGGCCCCAATGGTGCCGGCAAATCAACCACCATGAAAATGATTACTGGCTTTCTCGCGCCGGATGCGGGCTCGGTGACCGTTGGCGGTGTCGATATGGCGTCAGATCCGATGCGGGCCAAGCGATCGATTGGTTATCTGCCTGAAGGTGCGCCGGCTTATGGTGACATGACGGGGCGGTCATTCCTCAAATTCATCGCAGAAATCCGCGGCTTCGACGGCGCTGACCGGGACCGCAAGGTGGACGCTGTTCGAGATCGGACAGGTCTTGCTGGTGTCATGGACCAGCGCGTTGAGACTTTGTCGAAGGGTTACAAGCGCCGGGTTGGTCTTGCCCAAGCCATCCTGCATGATCCGGAAGTGCTGATCCTGGATGAGCCAACGGATGGGCTGGATCCCAATCAGAAATATCATGTGCGCACACTGATCGAGGAGATGGCGGCGCACAAGGCGATCGTCGTCTCAACGCACATTCTGGAAGAAGTTGAGGCGGTTTGCTCTCGCGCGGTGATCATTGATCGCGGGCGTGTCGTTGCCGATGGCACGGCGGAAGAGCTGCAACGGCGACTGCCGTATCACAATGCCGTTGCCGTCACGGTTGCGGCTGATGCAACTGGTCCGGCACTTGCTGCCATGAAGAGTGTTGCCGGTGTTCGCGGCGTCGAAGAAGTTTCCAGCGCCAACGGGCATGCACTGTTGAGAGCGCTGTCAGCCGACACCGGCGAGATTATTGGGGATGTCGCAGCGGCGTTGCGCGACAAATCTATCAGCGTCAATCAAATCTACGTGGAACGTGGGCGTCTCGATGATGTGTTCCGCGAGATCACGACATCGGACGGCGGCAGCGCAGCCGACAGATCAACTTCGGGAGGCGCAAATGCGTAACGTCTGGGTCATCGCGAAACGAGAGTTCGTGGGGTATTTCAATACGGCGCTGGCATTTGTCTTCGTCGTTATCTTCGTTGCCCTGACAAGTGCGTTCGCGTTCTATGTCGGCAACATGTTTGGGCGCGGTCAGGCTGATTTGGCACCGTTCTTCCAGTATCATCCGTGGCTCTACTTGATGTTAGTGCCAGCGATCGCAATGCGGCTTTGGGCGGAAGAGCGCAAATCCGGGACCATAGAACTGCTTATGACACTGCCGATTGCGCCATGGCAGGCGATCCTTGGCAAGTACTTAGCAGCCTGGGCCTTTATCGGCGTTGCGCTGGTGTTGACCTTTCCGATCTGGATCACGGTCAACGTGCTCGGCAACCCGGATAACGGTGTGATCTTTGCCAGTTACATCGGCAGCTTTCTGATGGCTGGTGCCTACCTGGCGATCGGCTCGTTCGTTTCGGCTTTGACCAAGAACCAGGTGATTGCGTTCATTGTATCGGCGCTGATCTGCTTCCTGTTCATTATGGCAGGGCTCAACCTGGTGCTCGGGTTTATGCGCGAATGGGCGCCGGCATTCATTGTCTCAGGGCTCGAATCGATGAGCTTCCTGTCGCACTTCCAGCTGATCACCAAAGGCGTCATCTCGCTGCCGACGTTGATCTTCTATCTATCGCTGATCGCTTTCTTTCTGTTCGCGAACACGCTCGCTATTGAGCAGAAAAAAGCTGAGTAAGGACCAAGCGCAATGGCTAATAATGCAAATGACGGAGCGCCGAAGTCATCAATCATGACGAAGGCGAAGGCTGGCGGTGACAGACTGGCTGGGTGGGCATTGCTCGCACCAGGTGAGGTCGCGCAAGCGGCGAGCCGGATGAGTGGACGGACGATGGCATGGATCGGCATTGTTTTGTCGGCGGTGATCCTGCTGAGCTTCAACATCATATCGGCGTCGATCTTCAAGGGAGCGACGACCGACCTGACGGCGTCCGGCCTCTATACAATCTCAGATGGGACCAAGCGGGTTCTTGCCAAGATTGAAGAGCCAGTTGAGGTGAAGGTTTACTTCTCTGATCGCCTTGGTGAGTTGTCGGCGGCGCACAAGCGTTATTTTCAGCGCGTACGTGGCTTGTTTGAGCGCTATGAAGGCATGACGGGTGGCCTGCTGAAGGTGCAGTTTGTCGATCCGAAACCATTCTCGGACGCGGAAGATCGAGCTGTTGCGGCCGGACTTAATGGTGTGCGGCTTGGTACGGAAGGCGAGAACGGCTATTTCGGCTTGGTTGCGACCAACAGCACGGATAACCGCGAGATCGTGCCATTCTTTGCGCCACAGCGGGAAGCATTCCTCGAATACGATATGACGAAGTTGGTGCACAAACTTGTGGCACCGAAGAAGCCGGTCGTCGGTTTGATCAGCGGTTTGCCAATAAATGGTGGGATGACCCCGCGCCGACAGCAGCTGAAGCCATGGCTGTTCGTCAGCCAGGTTAAAGAGTTTTTCGAGGTCAAGAATCTGACGCAAAGCGTCACGGAAATACCGCCAGAGGTTGACGTTCTGATGCTGGTGCATCCGATCGCGATCGGACCCGAGGCTGCCTACGCGATCGATCAATTTGTGCTGCGTGGTGGCCGGTTGTTGGCGTTCCTGGATCCCGTTTCGGAAATGGGCGCGTTGGCCAGTCCGAGATTTGCGGGAGGTGGCAAGTCCAATCCGGAGCTTAACAAACTACTCATCGCTTGGGGCGTGAAGTTCGATCCTAAGTTTTTTGCCGGTGACATTGAGAACGCCCGGCGCGTTCAGGCCGGTGGTGCAAATGGCATCGTCAGCGATTATGTTGCCTGGCTTGAGATCAAGGAGCGCAGCCTGACGTCCGGTGAAGTTGTTGCCGATGGTGTGAAGATCATGAACATCGGCACGGCTGGCTTTTTCGAGGCAACCAAAGACGCCAAGACGAAGCTGGAGCCGATCATTTCGACGTCGAAAAGTGCGATGAAGATTGCATCTGTGCAATTGGCAGGCGGGCGTCCTGATCCTGTCGCCATGCTGCGTAACTACAAGGCTGGTTCCAAGGCGCTCGTCTTAGCGGCTCGGGTGACGGGAGACATCAAGACAGCTTTCCCGGATGGCAAGCCAAAGTCTGAAGACAAGAAGAAACCAGCGGCTGCTGCGAAGAAAGACGACAAGCCAAAGCAACAGCAGCTGAAGAGCGGCAAGATCAACGCCATTCTAGTTGGCGACAGCGACATGCTCTACGACGAGTTCTGGGTGAGGGCACGTGATGTGTTCGGCCAGCAAGTGCTGATGCCGACCTCGCACAATGTCGTTTTCACGATGAATGCGCTGGAAAATCTTTCCGGTGGTGAGGCGCTTTCCGGTTTGCGTGGGCGTGGTGTCGAAGATCGGCCATTTGAGATGGTCAATCGCATCCGGCGCGAGTCTGAGCGCAAATACAGCAAGAGCGAGCAGGCATTGATTGCCAAGCTTAAAAGCCTTCAGGCTCGACTTGAGAAGGTTGCACAGAAAACCGGCAAAGATGGTCGGATTAGCCTGGCGCTTACGGAAAAAGACAAGCAAGCGGTCGATAAAGCGCGTGAGGAAATGGTGCGGACGCGGCAAGAACTGCGCAGTGTCAAACATGCGCTCAGGGCTGACATCGAAAGCCTTGAAGGCTGGGTCAAGTTCATCAATATCGCGCTGGTGCCGTTGTTGATCGGGGCGGGTGGATTTGCGTTCGCCGCCTTCCGCCGCCGTTCCGATAACGCTTAAGAGAGAGACAGATCATGAAGCCGAAGCACTTTAATATGCTGGCGCTTGCCGCGATCGTTTCGCTGGTTGCGGCGGGCGTCGTTCATAGTTCCTACAACAGCTGGTCCGATGAAAAAGTCTCGGGCAAGCGGTTGTTCCCATCGCTTGAAACGCAAGGCGATGCGACTGGACACATTACGATCCAAAAGGGCAGCGAGACGATCAACCTGAAGAAGGCGACTGATAGCAAGATCTGGTCGATCGTCGAGCGAGGGGGGTACCCGGTTGACCCTCAGAAGGTTCGTAAGCTGGTTGTGAAGCTGGGGCAGACCGAACTTATCGAACGCAAGACAAAGAGCCAGAAGTTGCACGCTGAGCTCGACCTAGGTGATCCCAAAAAGAAGGGCGCAGACGCTAAGCTGATCAGGCTTGGCGACAAAGACAACAAGACCATTGCCGAGGTTGTCGTCGGCAAAGAGCGCCGGGCCGCATTCGGTGCTGGTAAAGCTGGTACCTATATTCGCGTGCCAGGTGACGCGCAAACTTGGTTGGCGAAAGTGGAACTTGATGCTTCGACAAGTGTTGAAGATTGGGTGAAGCCGACTTTCTTTGACATCGATAAAGACAAGATCAAGTCGCTGTCGGTCGCTAAGGGCGATGAGGTTATCTACAAGCTTGGCGTTAAGGGCAAGAAAGCCGGTGAATTTGAGCTGGTTGATATTCCTGAAGGCAAGAAGGCTAAGGCTAAGCTGAAGACTGTTGATCTTATCAACGGTATCCGGACACTTGAGATGACGGATGTTCGGGCCGCAAGGGCGGACGATGCCAAGCCGGAGATGACGACTGATTTGATGATGACCGACGGTGCGAAATATCGCGTCGGCATGAAAATCGATGGCAAGAACCGCTGGATGACAATTGCTGTGCTTGCCAATGGCAAGGATGAGGCTGCTGCCAAGAAGCTTGCGGCTGCGACCAAGGGCTGGGCTTTCAAGATTGCTGACTGGCGTGCCAATCAGACGTTTAAGAAGCCGGAAGACGTGTTTGAGGTTGTGGAAGTGAAGGCTCCTGAGGCGCCGGCGGCACCGAAGGTGTCGATACCTGGCGCTGCGAAACCGCTTGATCCGGCCAACGCACCAATGCCGAAGAAGTAGGGTCGTGGTTTGAGATGGCTTGCCGCTGATTACGTTGGTTGGCGCTGCCCCTCACCCCAACCCTCTCCCCGTTCGTGTGAAGAACACGAGCGGGGAGAGGGGGTCCGGCTGCGAATTGGGGCAGGGTCTTCATTCGAAATAGAAGCGGTGTTCCCTCTCCTTGTTTTTCACGGGGAGAGGGTGAGAGGCAGCGAGACCCAAAAGCGGCTGCTACGAATGCCTTCGGACCACCGGCTTTCATCACCCTGGCTTTACAACTGATGCCATGTAGTTGACGCCGGTGTCGGTGGAGCGTTGCCATTGATCGCGGATTAGGTCGTAGACGATGCCTTCGCTGGCAAAAGATGTCAGACCAGCCATCGTGCAATGCGCCTGCAACTCATCTGGAGTTACAAAGCGGGTCCAGTCGTGGGTGCCGCGGGGTAGCCATCCGAGTACGTATTCGGCGCCGATGATGGCGAGTGCGTACGATTTCGGCGTGCGGTTGAGCGTCGATAGAACAAGCATGCCGCCGGGCCGGACAAGCCGCGCGAGGGTTGCAACGAATGCTTCTGGTTCAGGCACATGTTCAATCACTTCAAGGCACGCGACTAAGTCGTAGGTTGCGCCGGATTCTGCGAGCAGTTCGGCGGTTGTTGCACGGTAGTCGACAGTGAGGCCGGCTTGCTCGGCGTGAATGGTGGCGGCTGCAATGTTTTCCTTGCCCGGATCAATGGCAGTTACCGTGCCGCCAAGACGGGCAAGTGGTTCGGCGATCAACCCGCCGCCGCAGCCAACATCGAGACATCGCAGGTTCTGGAAGGGCTGCCGGCCGGTATCATCGAGCGCCAGATGCTTGGTTGCGGCATCACGAATGACTTGCAGGCGGGCCGGGCCGATGCGGTGGAGCATCCGAAATGGGCCGTTAGCATCCCACCATTTGCCTGAAAGCGCCGCGAATTGGGCGACTTCGCGTGGATCAAGGTTGGCTTCTGTTGTTTGCATGTCAGCTGCCTTTAGGGGTGCTGCAGATCGCTCAGTTGCAGGGTGGCTGTGATCGAGATATGTGTACGCCGCGCGTGGCGTTTAAGCGACTCGCGCGTCTTGCCATTCATTACCTTAACACTGGAAGAACCCATGGCCGTTGTTGTCATGAAATTCGGCGGTACATCCGTCGCAAATATCGAGCGTATTCGCAACGCGGCCAAACATGTCAAACGCGAGGTCGAGGCCGGCAATAGCGTGGCTGTGGTCGTCTCGGCGATGGCTGGCACGACCAACCAGCTGGTTGAGTGGGTGCGCGAAGCGTCGCCGATGCATGATGCGCGTGAGTATGACGCGGTGGTTGCAACCGGTGAACAGGTGACGGCTGGGTTGCTCGCCATTGTGCTGCAGGGGCTCGGCATTTCGGCACGCTCATGGCAGGGCTGGCAGATTCCGATTACGACCAGTCAGGCACATGGCTCCGCGCGGATCGAGGCGATTGACGGATCGGAGATCCTGCAACGTTTCGAGCATGGCGAAGTGGCCGTAGTGACAGGATTTCAAGGGCGTGAGCCGGAGCGCAATCGGATTGCAACGCTTGGCCGGGGTGGTTCCGATACCAGCGCGGTTGCGGTTGCGATCGCGCTTAAGGCGGACCTTTGTGATATCTATACGGACGTTGAGGGGATCTACACGACGGATCCGCGCGTGGTATCGAAGGCGCGGCGGCTCAATAAGATTGCCTATGAAGAAATGCTCGAGATGGCGTCGCTTGGCTCAAAGGTGCTGCAAACCCGCTCAGTAGAGCTTGCCATGGTGCACGGTATGCGCACGCGCGTGCTATCAAGTTTCGCCGACCCTGAAAGCCAACAGCCGGTGCGCGCGGGCATGAACGACTATGATGTCGGCACGATTGTTTGTGACGAGGATGAGATTTTGGAAGCGCAAGTAGTAAGCGGCATTGCCTATGCCAAAGATGAGGCGAAAGTCACCATTCTTGGTGTTGCGGATAAACCAGGTGTGGCGGCCAGCGTGTTTGGCCCGCTGGCGGATGCGGCGATTGATGTTGATATGATCGTGCAGAACCTGTCGTCCGATGGGATGCGCACGGACATGACTTTTACTGTGCAGGCGACCCAGCTTGATAAAGCGCTTGCCGTGATCAATCAGGCGCGTGGAACGATTGATTTTGAGGAAATCAAGAGCTCGGCAGATGTCGTCAAGGTTTCGGTGATCGGTATCGGCATGCGTAGTCATGCCGGGGTGGCGGCCAAAATGTTCAAAGCGTTGTCAGAAAAGAACATCAATATTCTGGCGATCACGACCTCTGAAATCAAAATAAGTGTGCTGATTGATTCTGCTTATGCCGAACTCGCGGTGCGTACGCTTCATAGCGTTTATGGACTGGACGACGACTGACCGACATCGGTTTGAGCCTGGCCCGTAACACCAATATTTCCCGATAAGGATCAACGCAACGCCAAGTCGGTAAGCTGCATTGGGTGCATTAGGACCGGCAAATCGTGCGAAACCTGATATTTGTGCTGTAAGGCCTGAATAATAAACACATGTGAGTGTTGCGGCCTGTGCTCAAGCCTGAGAAATTGCATAAAAGCCCGGCTGCTTGGTGCGAGCGGGGCCGAAACTGTTTGAAGAGCTTTGGATTGGCGCTCGGCAATGGTGACGAGACGGACAGATGATCTTGGCCTGACGGGCCATGCGGAGACGGCTTTGCGCGTTATTGCGCGTCGTCTGCGCCAGATCATGTCTGAACCGGGTGACGGGCAGCAGCGGCTCGACAAGATCGTGCGTCAGATTTCAGGCTTGATGGTCGCCGAAGTGTGCTCGATCTATTTCAAGCGCCAGGACGGGACGTTGGAGCTGTTCGCAACCGAGGGCCTCAACGTAGATGCGGTGCATGCGACGCGGCTCAATCGCGGCGAAGGGCTGGTTGGGCTGGCAGCGGAAACAGCGGCGCCGGTCAATGTTCCGGAAGCACAGGAACATGCATCATTTTCGTATAGGCCGGAGACCGGTGAAGAGGTTTATCATTCGCTTCTGGCGGTGCCGGTGCAGCGCGGCGGTATTGTGCTCGGTGTCATTGCTGTGCAGAACCAGACGCCTCGACAATACAGCGATGAAGATGTCGAGGTGCTGGAGACAACGGCGATGGTTGTCGCCGATCAGCTGGTATCAGGTGAGGTTGCCGGAACCGGGGCGGATGAGGAGCTTGGTCGGCAGCTGTCAGTAACGCTTGCTGGTGATCCGATCTCGGATGGTATCGCGCTTGGTCATGTCGTGCTGCACGCGCCGCGCGTGGTGGTGACAAAGCTGCTCGCTGAAGACGTGGGCGAAGAAGGGCGTCGGCTCGATACGGCCTTGCGCGAACTGCGCCAGAGCATCGATGATATGATGGCGCGCGAAACCGTCAGTCACGCCGGCGCGCATCGGGACGTGCTTGAAGCCTACCGGATGTTTGCTGATGACCGAGGCTGGGCGAAGCGTATACATAATGCAATTTTGGATGGCCTGACGGCAGAGGCTGCGGTTGAGCGCGTGCATAACGGTACGCGGGTGCGGATGTTGCGCCAGAATGATCCGTTCTGGCGTGAGCGGTTGCGAGATCTTGATGACCTTTCTGACCGGTTGCTCCGGGTGCTGGATGGGCGGATGGATACGTCTCGGCTGGCAGCAAATATGCCTGAAGATGCGGTGCTGGTGGCGCGCAATATGGGCCCTGCCGAGCTGATCGATTACGACAGCAGCCGCATCAGAGCGCTTATCGTCGAAGACGCCAGTGCGCAAAGTCACGTGGCGATCGTCGCCAAGGCGCTTGGCATCGCAGCGGTCGGTGGCATTCGACGTGTCGTCGAGCGGGTTAGCAGTGACGATCCGATCATAGTTGATGGTGAGCGTGGCGAAGTGCACGTGCGGCCGTCTCAGGAAGTCATCGCAGTTTATGCCGATAAGGTGAAATTCCGAGCCAGGCGGCAGCAGCAGTACAAGGCGCTGAAAGACACTCCGTCCGTGACCAAGGATGGCGCGCTGATACAACTTTTGATGAATGCTGGCCTGATGGTGGACATGCCGCATCTTGATGAAAGCGGCGCCGACGGTATCGGGCTGTTTCGCACTGAGTTGCAGTTCATGATTGCGTCGACGTTTCCGCGACTTGAAAAGCAGACGGCGACGTATCTGTCGATTTTGGAAGCGTCCAATGGCAAGCCGGTTGTGTTTCGGGCACTCGACATCGGCGGCGATAAGGCGTTGCCGTATCTGAGGCAGCCGAAGGAAGACAATCCTGCGATCGGATGGCGGGCGGTGCGACTGGCGCTTGACCGGCCAGCGCTGCTGCGTATGCAGATCAGGGCGCTGTTGAGAGCTACGGCTGGGCGCGAGTTGCGCTTGATGATCCCGATGGTCAGTATCGTTGAGGAGATCGACGCGGCGCGCGAACTGGTGCGGCTTGAGCAGAAGCGTTTGCTTGATCGCGGGGGTGAGGCGCCAACGAATGTCCTGGTCGGTGCAATGGTCGAGGTGCCAAGCATCCTGATGGAGCTTGATGCACTGATGGAGCGCGTCGACTTCATCTCGGTTGGCAGCAACGACCTTTTGCAGTTTTTGTTTGCTGCTGATCGGGCCAATCCGCTTGTTGCGAGCCGCTATGATCCGTTGAGCGTGGCGTCTCTCAGGGCGTTGCGGCGCATTCGGTTTGCGGCTGACAAGTACGGGGTACCGATTACGCTGTGTGGAGAAATGGCAGCTAATCCGCTGGAAGCTATGGCGCTGATCGGATTGGGATACCGGTCGATATCGATGGCGCCTGCTGCAATCGGACCAGTAAAGAATATGCTACTGTCTCTCGACAGCGAGCGCGTTCGTAGCTTTATCGAGAAACGCATGGAGCCACACTGCACTGGCAGCATCCGCGATGACCTGCGCCGGTTTGCAGAACTCAACAGTGTCGAGATATAGCGAAGCTCAACTGTGTACCCTTCGCCATCATCCAGCATATCCGCTGACGCCATCCCGATCAAATAAGCTCCAACATCGGGGCTCCAACATCAGGCCGAGATACCAAGCATGAGTGCGATCCCAATAGAAAAGCTTGAGCAGATCACCGAAAGGTGGATGGCGATACAGCATGAGCTGAGCAACCCGATCGATCAGGATCAGTTTCGCAAGCTGTCGAAAGAGTTTGCGCAGCTTAATCCGATCGTCGCGACGATCCGCGAGCTGGAGGGGGTGCGTGATGAGATTGTCGGCCTCAAGGAAATGATCAGCGATGGTGGTGACAAGGAGATGGTTGATCTTGCGCGGGCCGAGCTTGAAGAGCTTGAGCCACGGTTGGAAGAAATCGATCACAAACTCAAGATTCAGCTTCTGCCGAAGGACGATGCAGACGATCGCAGCGTTATTCTGGAAGTTCGTGCAGGGACCGGTGGTGACGAAGCGGCACTGTTTGCAGCTGATCTGTTCCGCATGTATCAGCGCTATGCCGAGACGCGGAAATGGTCGGTGGAGGTCGTCGACGTATCGGAAAATGATCTCGGTGGGTATCGCGAAATTGTTGTGGCGATCCGGGGCGATGGTGTATTTGCGCGGCTTAAATATGAATCCGGTGTGCACCGGGTGCAGCGCGTGCCGGCAACAGAGGCGAGCGGGCGTATTCATACGTCAGCTGCAACTGTCGCTGTGCTGCCCGAACCGGAGGACGTCGATCTCGATATTCGGCCGGAAGATATTCGGATTGATACGATGCGTGCGTCTGGTGCCGGTGGTCAGCACGTCAACACGACGGACTCGGCTGTTCGAATTACACACATTCCAACCGGCATTGTGGTGGTTTCGGCTGAGAAATCGCAGCACCAGAACCGGCGGCTCGCGATGGATGTGCTCAAGTCGCGGATCTATGAGACGGAGCGCCAAAAAGCAGATGACGAGCGCGCCGAGCAACGCCGCGATCAAGTCGGTAGTGGCGACCGGTCACAGCGTATTCGGACATACAACTATCCACAGGGCCGGGTGAGCGATCATCGTATCAATCTGACGCTACACAAGCTCGATCAGGTGATTGCCGGCGACGCATTGGACGAGCTGGTCGATGCACTTGTGACCGATGAGCAGACCAACCAGTTGGCAGCTATGAGCGGCAACGCGAATGGCTGATGACGTGCCGGTTCATCCAGTTTCTCTTGGAGTGCTAGTTGCCGACGTGCGTGCCCGGTTGCGGTCGGTTGGCGTTGATGATGCTGGTCGCGAGGCCCGTCATTTGGTCGGCACCCTGCTGGATATTGCGCCGGAAACCTTTCTTGGACATCCAGAAATCAGCGTGTCTGAAGCAGATAATGCTAGTGTCTTGGCGGGACTGACGAAACGCCTGGCAGGTATGCCGATTGGCAGAATTGTTGGTCGTCGCGACTTCTATGGGCGTGATTTCAAATTGGGGCCAGCAACGCTTGAGCCGAGACCCGATAGTGAGGTGCTGATCGAGGCAGCGTTGGAGCTTGTCACGCAGGCTGGTTGGCGCGATGCGCCATTGCGCATTATCGATGTCGGGACGGGCAGCGGTTGCCTCTTGATAACGTTGCTTGCAGAGCTGCCACCTGCGACGGGCGTTGGCGTTGATATTGCGCCGGAAGCGTTGGAAGTTGCGACACGGAATGCGCAAGAACATCGCGTCGCTGAGCGTGTTCAGTTTATCGAGCGGGACATGCTTGATAATGTCGACGGTGCGTTTCATCTCCTTGTGTCCAATCCGCCCTATATCCGAACGCCAGATCTCGCTGATTTGGATCTAGAAGTGCGTGAATATGATCCCGTTGCAGCTCTTGATGGTGGGCGCGATGGACTGGAATTCTATCGCCGAATCGGCGCGGATATTGAGCGCGTGGTTCCTGACGGCTGGATGTTGTTTGAGGTGGGAGCGGAGATGGCGGACGATGTTTGCCTCGAAATCGACGTGTTCAGTGGTGATAATCGTCGTAGAGACTGGAAAGTGTGGCGCGATCTCAACGGACATAAGCGCTGTGTTGCTGCCAAGACACTTAATAACCAATGACTGTAAAAATGCTTGGAAACAACGCAAGTGCAGGTTAGTATCGGTTATCAAGAGGTCGGACGAATTCGATTTAGTATCGTTATTCAGTCTCAGATGGAACAATGTGGCGCGTGTTTCGCAGCCAAATGGCCATCAAGATCTCCGGTGAAATTGAAATCGGCATAATCCTAGTAGAAAAGATGCGTAATCGAGGCACCGTGGATGCTTAGTGCAATTCGGTTCGCAGGGTAAATCCGAAGTACCATAATCGTGCGTTGACGCTCGATCGTGACTTCCAAAATGCTTTCGGCGTGAAGTTTGACCGCCTCCAGCATTGGGTTTTTTAGAATCGATAGACGATAGCTGCTGGCGTTTAGAAGGTGCTGGCTAGAAGCTATCATCGATAGTTTCATTTGCAGTGACTAAGAACGGGAGCCCATGAGGCAAGCACAGCAAAACCGCAGAGGTCGCGGGCGGAATAATAATAACAACAACAATAACAATAACCGCAAAAGCCAGAATCCATTAACACGCAGCTTCGAGTCCAACGGACCGGACGTGAAAATCCGTGGGACTCCGTCGCATATTGCGGAAAAGTACGTCACGATGGCGCGAGATGCCCTGACTTCTGGGGATCCGGTGCTGGCGGAGAACTATCTGCAACACGCAGAGCACTATAATCGCATTATCATGACTCATCGTGAGCAGCAGACCGCTGACTCAACGCAAGGCAGTCATAACGCCATAAGCCGCCACCGAAACGCTGGTGAGCCTGTCGATAACGACATTGCGGCTGAAGATGGTAGCGAAAACGCAGCAGCTGAAGCTTCTGCGCCAAGAGGCAGTGAGCCGCAGCCAAATATTCCAACAAGCGATCGAAGTACGGAAGAACGTCGTCCGCAGCGGCGGACACCGCGCCGTGATCGGAGCGGCGATCGAGATCGCGGAGATCGTGCCAGTGCTCCGAGTGCTAATGCAAGCCTGGCGGCAAATGCTGGTGCTGTAGAAGCTGAAGGCGCGCCGGAGGCTGAGCAGCCAGTTGCTGCGACGGGGCGGCCGGCTCGCGGTGGTAGACGCACGCGCTATGCACAGACTGACGATCAGCCCGAATTTCTGAAGCGTCCAGTGCGGCGGCCTCGTGCACCACCTGAAGAAGTGGAAGAAAAGCCTCCTGTCGAAAATAATGATGCTGCCGAGTAGGTCGGCAGCTGTGATCATAGAGCGGGTCAGGTTTAGGTGGAATCACACTTGGGCTCTGGTGGTCGCTCTAAATTATTTTCACTCACGACTTTCTTCGTGAAGGCTCGGGCCTGCGAGGGCGCCGCGCAACGCTCGCGTTTGCGAGTTCTCATCTAAGCCTGACGCACTCCAAGCAATTATTCTGGCGTTGGCGGTCTTCACGGTGTGATGATTGCATCATCAATGCTTATCGTGCCGTTGGCTACCACCTTTGCATAGATCCCGAAATCAGAATGGCCCCACTGCCTCTGTAGCAGGTTGGGAATGGCCATATCGCGTGCAGCGGTTGCCGGGTCGACGTTGGTCGCGTCACAGCGCTTGGTGCGCGTGAATACACTGAGCCCTGTGGTGCCGATCTCTAGTGTCTTTCCGATCCAGTTAAATTCCTGCCACGGTTCCAGCCCGTCGATGTAGACATTTGCGCGAAAGCGTAGTGGATCGATCTCGCGACCAGCGGCGCGCTCGAGCTCGCGTACACTCGCAAGATTGACGATGTGCAGGCATTTTACGGGAACATCTGAGAAGGTGTGGTCCTGCGCGTGCACGATTTTCGGTGCGCCACGCAACTCATGCGCGAAATACGATGACAGGAACTGCTCGATGAGCTGGCGGCCAATCGGAGTTGTTAGTTGACCTTGAGCTACCTGGCCGCCATCGCGGAAGATCGTCAACGTTTGCGTCGTGTCGTCAAACGATGAGCGCAACGACGCCATGCGCTCATTGCGCATCAGCATCAGGAAGTTGATCTTTGGCAAATGCTTTGGTTGCAATGGATCAAAGCGACCGCCGCCGTTCTCTATGGCATAGGAGCGGTCAAACGGCAGGCAGTTGCCTGCCTCGACAGTGACCGAGTTCAAGGCCTCTGGGGTCAGACCCTTTACGGGATAGCGATAAATGCTTGTGACGCTTGGCGTGGTGGCGATGCTCATTCTTTGCGTCCTGCTTTGCAATCAACTACCCCTTTTCATAACAAATCGATGTTCCCATATCTATGAGATGACGGTTGCCTCATGAGAGGGGCCGAAATTTCAAATCACAGTTGGATCTGCTGCTTCGGGGCATGTCTGATGGGTGGAGGGCGACTATGAATTTTGAACGGTACACGGACCGCGCCAAGGGTTTTGTGCAGTCGGCGCAAAGTCTCGCGTTGCGGGAAAATCATCAACAAGTTTCAGCGGAGCATCTTCTCAAGGTGTTGCTTGACGACCCGGAAGGGTTGGCGGCGGGCCTCATTCAACGTGCTGGCGGCAATCACAAGCAGATCATCGAGGCGACAGAAGCGTCTTTGGCGAAGCGCCCGCAGGTTTCAGGCGGTGGTGCAGGGCAGATCTATCTGGCGCCCGAAATTGCGCGCGTGTTTGAGCAAGCAGAAAAGGTCGCGGAAAAAGCTGGCGACCAGTTTGTGACGACTGAGCGTTTACTGCTTGCGGTGGTGCTTGAGAAATCTAGTGAAGCGGCTAAGTTTCTGGCGAATGGCGGTGTTCACGCAGATCGGCTCAATCAGGCGATCAACGAATTGCGCAAAGGGCGGACAGCGGATACGGCGTCAGCAGAAGACGGCTATGATGCGCTCAAGCGGTATGCCCAGGACCTGACGGCGTCGGCCGCCGACGGCAAGCTCGATCCGGTGATCGGGCGTGACGAGGAAATCCGTCGTGCCATTCAGGTGTTGTCGCGGCGCACGAAAAACAATCCGGTGTTGATTGGTGAGCCCGGCGTTGGCAAGACGGCAATCGCTGAGGGGCTGGCACTGCGTATCGTGCAGGGCGATGTGCCTGAAAGCCTCAAAGACAAAAAACTGATGTCGCTTGATATGGGCAGTCTGATTGCCGGGGCGAAATATCGTGGCGAGTTTGAAGAGCGCTTGAAGGCTGTGCTCTCGGAGGTCACGGCCGAGGATGGCAAGATCATTTTGTTTGTCGACGAGATGCACACGCTTGTTGGTGCCGGCAAAGGCGAGGGGGCGATGGATGCGTCCAACCTTCTCAAGCCGGCGCTTGCGCGTGGTGAGCTGCACTGCATCGGTGCGACGACGCTCGATGAATATCGCAAGCACGTTGAAAAAGATGCAGCGCTTGCGCGGCGCTTCCAGCCGTTGTTTGTCGATGAGCCAACCGTCGAAGACACGGTGTCGATTTTGCGCGGCCTCAAAGAGAAGTATGAGCTGCATCACGGCATCCGGATTGCCGACAGCGCGCTTGTTTCGGCTGCGACGTTGTCGAACCGCTATATTACGGACCGCTTCCTACCGGACAAGGCGATTGATCTTGTCGACGAGGCGGCGTCGCGGCTGCGCATGCAAGTTGATTCAAAACCGGAAGAGCTTGACGAGATCGATCGGCGCCTGATCCAACTCAAGATCGAGCGAGAGGCGCTGAGCAAGGAGAGCGATGCGGCGTCGCAAGACCGGCTGGGTCATATCCAGACGGAAATTGCCAATCTGGAGGAGAGCTCACAATCTCTGACGCAACGCTGGGAGCAGGAAAAGACAAAGCTTGGCGACGCGCAGAAAATTAAAGAAGAACTTGATGCGCGCCGTACCGAGTTGGAGCAGGCGGAACGCCGCGGTGATCTGGCGAAAGCTGGTGAGCTGGCTTATGGCGTAATCCCGCAACTCGAAAAACAGATCTCCGATATTGAGTCGGGCGAAGCTGAAACGGCGATGGTCGAAGAGGCCGTCCAGCCCAACCATATTGCCTATATCGTCTCGCGCTGGACTGGTGTGCCGGTCGACAAGATGCTGGAGGGCGAGCGTGAAAAGTTGCTCCGCATGGAAGACGAGCTGGCTCACCGGGTGATCGGGCAGGCAGAGGCTGTTAAGGCTGTTTCGACGGCGGTCAGGCGTGCGCGTGCCGGCCTGCAGGATCCAAACCGGCCGATCGGGTCGTTCATGTTTCTTGGCCCAACCGGTGTCGGTAAGACCGAGCTGACCAAGGCGCTTGCCGATTTTCTGTTCGATGATGACCAAGCAATGGTGCGTGTCGACATGAGTGAGTTCATGGAGAAGCACTCGGTTGCGCGTTTGATCGGCGCCCCTCCGGGGTACGTTGGCTATGAGGAAGGCGGCGCGCTGACGGAAGCCGTGCGGCGTCGGCCCTATCAGGTCATTTTGTTCGATGAAATCGAAAAGGCGCATCCGGATGTCTTCAACGTGCTGCTGCAGGTGCTTGATGATGGCCGTTTGACGGATGGTCAGGGCCGCACTGTTGATTTTCGGAATACGCTGATCATCATGACGTCCAACGTTGGCGCCGAGATGCTGGTTGCACAGAAAGACGGCGAGGCGGTCGATGAAATTCGCGACCTGGTTCTTGCTGAGCTGCGCGGCAAGTTCCGTCCTGAATTTCTCAATCGGCTCGATGACATCGTGCTGTTCGAGCGTCTGAAACGCGATCAGATGACGGCGATCGTCGATATCCAGTTGCAACGTCTTGAGGTGTTACTGGCAGATCGCAAGATTGAGCTTCGAATGGATCAGGCTGCGAAAGATTGGTTGGCCGGGCGTGGCTATGAGCCGGCCTATGGTGCTCGTCCGCTGAAGCGGGTTATTCAGCGTTTCGTGCAGGACCCGTTGGCGGAGATGATCCTCGGTGGCAGCATCAAGGATGGTGCAACCGTGAGCGTTACGGCTGATGCAGATGGTCTGGTGATCAACGGAGTTTGATTTCGCTCACGGGTCTGTTCGCCCGCAAGGGCGGGTTGGCCTTCCGCGGGGGGCGCCACAAAGTGGCGGGTCGCATGCGCTCCCCGGTTTCGAGAAGATCGAAGCCGATAGATTCTGGCTCTGCTTTTGATGCTGTGCAGTGCGAAATGCCGTAGCGATATTTCTCTTTTGTGCAGCTTTCTTATTCCGCCAGCCTTTAAAGCACGTCGCGTTTAATAGGCTCCTTAAATCGCCCGAAGGTTGGGTGTTTTAAGGAGCATTGTGAATCCGTTAAAACGCGACATGCTGTAGGCGAGCACCTCTTGCGAGCGGCCCCCGCGAGCCGGGGCTTTGCGCCGCCCCCGCGGAGGCCCGAGCGCCGCGAGGAATAGCCGTGAGCGAAAGAATGCCTCTACCTACTCGCCGTTTTGACTGGTGAGCGGCGGAGCAATTGCTCGATGCGCTGGCGTTCGCGCTGGAAGGTGCCGCCTTCTCGGCCCTGCAGTTGGCGTGCCCGGGGGACGCTGATCTTGAGAGGATTGACGAAGCGGTTGTTGACTAGAATTTCGTAGTGAAGGTGCGGGCCTGATGACAAGCCTGTCGAGCCAACGTAGCCGATGGTTTGGCCCTGGCGGACTTTCTTTCCGGGGCGAATGCCGGGACCGAAACGGCGCATGTGGCTGTAGGCTGTCTGATAGCCGTTGGCGTGCTTGATACGCACGTAGTTGCCATTTGCGCCACGGCGTTTGGCGACCTCAATGATGCCGCGACCGGCGGCGAGAATGGGTGTGCCCGTTTTCGCGGCCCAATCCGCACCGGTATGCATGCGTCGTGTGCCGAGCAAAGGATGTCGGCGATAGCCGAAACCCGACGTCAGACGAACATTGCCGCCGCGCACCGGCTTGCGCATGAGAAACTTTTTCGAATTCTCGCCCGCAACGTCGTAGTATTCGACGGCCCCGTCGCGCGAGCGAAAGCGCCAGAACTTTTTTTTCTCTCCACCTGAGGTGATGGCGGCATAGAGCAGCTCGCCGAGTTTGTCGTCGTCGCCGGATTGCTGTTTGATCTCGTAGAACAATTCCAATTGGTCGCCATTGCGGACGCGCCTGCGAAAATCGATTTCATAAGCGTGGATGCGCAGGATTTTCATGATCTCTTTGGGCGGCAGCTTTTGCGTCAATGCGGCGTCGTAGATGCTGGCATAGAGTGATGCATCGCTTGCAGCTGCTGACGTGAACGTGCTGCTCGTCATCAAGATCCGAGGGTCAAATTCTTTGTCGGCAATGAATTCCCCGTTCGCGCTCCGCTTAACAGTGACGAAGTGCTGATTGAGAGGCCCGAAAATCGCAAAAGCTTCCGGCTCCATCTTGTCGGCATGCGGGACCAGGCGGGCGCGCACCTCGTTGCCGCGAGGCAGGATCTTGTTGGGAACAATTGACGTTGCTGCTTCTACCATTGCTCGGCTTTGCCAGAACGTGGCGCCCATGCGGCGAAGAATGCCAACAAGGGCCACCGGCTCGCCGATGCGTACGACGCGAATTTCGCTTCGGTCAAGAGTTGAATCGCCGAGTTCGGATTTACTGACCGTGCGGTGGATGACGGTCGTTGGTTCAGCGATTGAGCTGGCACCTGCCTGTGTGCTGCCGGGTGACAGATAAGTGGGGGTCAGGTCGCTCGGAATGATGCCAACCCGATCCAGTGCCGGTTGCGGCTCGGCGGCTTCCACCGAACTGCGCGCGTCGCGAACAAGGGCGCTGACTTCGGCATTGTCGAGTTCCTGGCCATCGTTGCCAGGCAGTATGCCGCCAAGCAACTCAACGACCCGTGCCTTGACATGGCCTTGCTGTGAATTCGCGGCGTTGTTTTGGCCGTTATCTCTGGCAAGCGCGGAGGCAGCGTAGAGTTTGAACGGATTGAAGGTTGGTATGATATCCCGGTTGGTCGGCGATGCAGGTACCAGGCGCATCGAAATGCGCAAATAGGGCCTAATCTGAATGAACGGGCGATTGTTGCGGCGGACACGAACCTGTTCGTGGATCGTGTAGCGTGCGGTCAATGCGCTGCTTGCGATATGAAGTCGGTTCGATTTCGGAACGGCCCAGTTCAGGCCGTCGTCGAGGACCGAAAGGCGCAATGGCGTTGGCCCGGGTTGTTGCACAGTCGTGAGCTGATCGAGCATGCTCGTGCTGGAATCGACCCGTGCAAGTGAACCGTAGAGCACGACACCGATCGCAACGGTACCTACGGTTCCTGCGAGACACGTACTGATCAGCCAGCGAAATCGATTGCGGCCACCATGGGCGTGATCCACTTCGTATATATCGCGTATCGATCGACGGGCCCGACCGCCATACACCTGGGGCAGCCCCCGCGATTGCTCGCGTAGGCGTGGCGCGCGAAAGCGCCCTGTCGTGGCATGACGACTGCGGTCGATCACAAGAACCCCGTTTCGTCTTATCCCGTCACTTCAGTATATCGGCAGCGCGAACGCCGGTTTTCGTACTGGGGCAGTTGCCCGAACCCAGAACAAACGCTGTCTGCCAATGCGTCAGCTCAAAAAACACTCTGCGTGCGTCGCCGCGAGCCGTCAATTGCTGACGCGACAGACAAAGTCGCGTTCATATGGCCGTGGCTTTGTATTCAGTGATTGTGCATTGCGGCTTGTTTGTGGCTCGGCATTGGTTGGCTAGGAGCCAATGGATAGTGCCGATCATTGAAACGTAAGTGCATGCATTGTGTGGAGGGAGGAAATTCGAGCGGGAACTAGTGGCCTGAGACCCTAGTTGTAACGAGCCGATCGCCGTTTGGGACACGGTTATGTTGCGGTGCAAAAAAGAATTGATACGAATCAGCACCTTGCACTTTTTTTTGACCATTTTGGGAAAAAACAGCAACTTTCCAGTTGACTTGCAGGGGCTAAATCTATTTATTCCATCTTGTCCGGGGCGCACAGCACTCGGGCGCCAATGACGGAAGCCACTCTCAAGCAACATCAACTCCGTGACTGAGTAAGCTCAGGCAGGGTAGTTGTTGTCTCTTCTGGTCTCTAGTGCGAGACTAGGGTCGGCACCGTTACGGTTGCTCTTTGACAATTTAATATGAAGAAAGAGAAACGCAGGCGGCGGAGTCCAGGCTCCTCGATGTCTTCGGACGTTGGGGGAACTGAAACTCTGGTTGTTCTTGTGTTTCTTACATCACCATGATTCTTG
>CAJQQK010000054.1 GCA_905480435.1 uncultured Hyphomicrobiaceae bacterium
TTGCCTCTGGCTGGCGCAGCGGGATGACTGTAGGGTTCGACATAGGCGTATCGCTCCTCTGGAGTTTATGGCTGGTCTCGATAACCGCCACGATACGTCACCTCTCTCAGATTCTGTCACCCAATTTCGGTCATAGCTCCAAGGCTGATAGTTTGACTACTACGAGAGGCAGCCCATGAAAAAGCGTAAAGGAATTGCTCGGGCGGTTGATGTATTGACGATTGAGGAATTGGAAACACTCCCGACCAAAGTGCTGATTGCTAGGTTGAAGCGCCTTCGGTTTTGCGAAGAGACAGCCGAAACGTCAGACCTTTCGAGCATGGAAATTGCATCGGTGAGCCACAAAATATTATTCAAAAATACTTTGATCTGGAGAGAGGCGTACGCTCAACTAAAACGAATCCTCGACCTTCGCGAGGACGTCTAAAGAACGAACAAGTACAGCAGATGGTGCTGGGTGTGTCTTTGAGCCTGCTTGCGGCCTACACCAATCGACGGGGCCCGAAACCAGTGCCTAGCACTGGGTTTTGCACCAACCAGCCTGAATATAGAACCGCAAACTGGAAGAGCTGCGTGACTGATCATTCCGATCCAACACGGACCTGCAGCTTGCCGAAGTTCTCACCCCTTAGCAGTCCCATGAATGCCCGAGGCGCATTCTCCAAGCCGTCAACAATGTCTTCGCGATACTTTAGTTTTCCTTCGCGTATCAGTTTGCCCATGATGTGCATCGCCGGGGGAAAATGTGCGGCAAAATCTGACACAATAAAGCCTCGCGACTGAACGCGTCTTCCGACAAAGAATGGTGGTAGGCGCGGTGCAAGTTCGGGTTCCAATGAATTATACTGGGAGATGGCGCCGCAAACCACGACGCGTGCCCATGTGTTGAGCCGAAGGGCGACGGCATCACTGATCGGCCCGCCGACATTATCGAAGTAGACGTCTACACCTTCGGGGCATGCGTCTTCGAGCGCCGACGAAAGATCGGTGGTTAACTTGTAGTCGACGCATGCATCGAAGCCGAGTTCATCTTTCACGTAACGACATTTCATTTCACCACCCGCGATGCCAACGACACGGCAACCGGCTAAACGTGCAAGTTGTCCAACGACCTGTCCAACAGCTCCAGAAGCGGCGGAGACAACAACGGTCTCACCAACCTTTGGCCTGCCAACTTCAAAGAGACCACAGTACGCCGTCATTCCGGGCATCCCGAGGATGCCATTAGCTGTCGAGATCGGAGCAATCGTGGGGTCAATTTTTCTCAATGATGCCGTATCACCTATTCCGTACTCCTGCCAACCAAGACGATCGCCAACAATGTCGCCAACGGCAAAGCCGGTATGGTTCGAGACGATAACTTCACCGACAGTGCCCCCCGTCATCACTTCGCCGAGTACGACCGGTGGCGCATAAGATTCCTCATCTCGCATCCGACCGCGCATATAGGGGTCGAGCGACAGATAAATCACGCGCACAAGAACCTGCCCGGGTCCAACCTCCGGTATGTTCGTTTCCTCCAGCCGGAAATCCGTTTCTTTAGGCTCGCCGTCAGGTCGATGCGCCAGGACAATACGGTGGTTCTTTTTGTTCATTTTGATGTGTTCTCGATTATGGTGCATTGAGAGAGAGTGGTGGGTTGTTCCTCGACCCTGTTATTCAGCAGCTTCCGAGGGAACGATAGTCTGGTCGGATGTCGCCTCTTCCTCGAATCCACCATAGACGAACTCGGGCCCCTCTAGATCAATGGCCGGGAACTCATCCTTTTCACGCCAATAGTCCTGCGTGTGCTGCCAGACGCGGTCGTGGCCCCGTTTTGGCAGCAGGTGCATGCTGCGCATGAGGTAATTTGGGTTGAAATTCTCATGGTCGATCCAGTCACCGATCGGCATGTCCCGGTCCTTGGGCCGAAGCGCAACCGTCACGCGGCCCGCGTTGATCGTCTTCATGTGATTTACGAGGCGACAGACAAAGTCGGAGATAAGGTCTGTGCGAAGCGTCCAGCTCGCGCGGAAATAACCGAACACCCAGGCGAGGTTTGGAAGGCCCGTGAACATCATGCCTCGGTAAGTAATCGTGTCGTGAAAATCAAGCGGTTTGCCATCGACCTCGAAAGCAATGTCACCGAGTGCGCTCATGTTGAAGCCGGTCGATACGACAATCAAATCGGCTTCCAGCTCGGCTCCCGACTTGAGTTGGATTCCGTTCTCAGTGAACCGCTCAATCTCGTCGGTGATCACGGACGCTTTGCCAGAGGCGATACTCTTGAAAAGATCGGCGTCCGGTACAAAGGCAATGCGCTGGCGCCAGGGACGGTAGCTCGGGGTGAAGTGCGTTTCGACGTCATAGTCCGGGCCCAGGTGACGCTGCACCTCGTCGAGTAGTTCCTGTTTTACCATTTCAGGCTCGTTGAACGTGCGTTCCGTGAATTCAGCCTGATCATGCAAGATCTGCTGCCTGGCAATTTCGTGGACCCAGGTCTCATCGATGTCCAGCTTGCGCAGATGCTCGGCTATCTCGATCGCGTTGCGGCCCGTCCGGAAGAAGGTTGGGGACCGCTGTAGCATTGTGGTTTGGGCTGCCTTCTTGGCAATGGCTGGAACAATCGTTGCAGCACTGGCACCCGAACCAACTACGATCACATTTTTGTCGGTGTAGTTGATGTCATCCGCCCACTCTTCCGAGTGAACAAGCCGGCCCTTGTAGCGCTCCATATCAGGCCAGTTGGGCCAGTACCCCTGACGGTGGCGATAGTAGCCCTGACACATAAACAGGAAGTTGGCCGTAAAGAGCGCGACCTCACCAGTTTCCAGCTTGGTTGCTGTGATCGTCCAGAGGTTTCTGCTGCTCGACCAAGTCGCAGATGTAATCTGGTGTCGGTAGCGGATGTGACCTTTGAGATCGTTTTCCTCAATGACCTCGCCCATATAGGTGCGGATCTCTTCTGCCGTGGCGATGGGCGGGCCGGTCCAAGGTTTGAATCTATAGCCGAAAGTATGAAGATCGCTGTCGGAACGGATGCCGGGATAGCGATGCGACCACCATGTGCCGCCAAACGTTTCGAAAGCCTCGAGCACGACAAAGGACGTTCCGGGACTTTGTTGCGTCAGGTGGTAGGCGCCGCCAATGCCTGAAATGCCGGCTCCGACGATAAGCACATCAAAGTGCTCGCCTACCCTCTGTGCTGCCGATCGGTGGCCTTGGTCGTTCATTTCGAGTCCCTCCCGTATCTCGTCTTTGCTGGCACTTCAGCGCCCAACGGCGCGCATTCGCACCTGTCACGTATCACGGTGCTTATATCAGCTTGAGATCGAGCGCACGAAACTATCTGACCGGTTCGGCGGCAAAGACTTGCCACATATACGTCTCGAGAAGCCACTGTCTCCAGACGACTTTCCGAATGCCACCCTTAATGAAGGTAGAACAAGTTGGGACAAGCGATGTGCGGCAGCTCGTGGCCCTCAACCTTAGTCGGGTCGCGATACCAAGACGTCTGCAAAGGACGGGTGAAGCGGATGGATCGCGAGACACGGAGCCTCAATTTTTGACAACTCCCATTATGTCGTAAAATACATCGCCGATGGAGCCCTTTCCTGACGTGTATTCTCCGTCGGGATCATTGTAGTTATCACACAGTGGTTCAAGTGCCTTGAGGACGGCTTGACCATGCTCGGTCGCCGTGCCTTCGATTGGAACGCGCATAAAAACATCACGCGCTGTCCCCACAGCAAGGACGCAAACCTTCCTGTCGTACTGACTTTCTGCGGCTTTGATACTGTGTTTCGCGAAGATCCGATCGATGACGGCGTGCATTTCTTCGGCAGTTGTCACAGGTATATCTAGCCATCCTTATCCGATGAATGCTGCCAACATCAGCACTGTGCCCAATGAAAGAGTTCCGAACGCTGACACTGTGCTCGCAGACAAGGTCAAACGCGCAAATAATCCAAGAAACCATTTGCGGCATGCAAGCATAAGAACGCCTTCTAATAGGGCCGCCCAGCCAACGAGCGAAACAAAACCGGAAAGCAGGCTGTTCCAATTGTTGTGAACACTTACAATTGCGCCGTCGATGATGAATGCGATGATACCACCTAAAAAACCCCACATAGGTTGAGCGACCAATTCTCTCATTAACTGAGTCGCATTATCGCGTTCAGCAAGCAGACCAACGCCAGCCGCAAGGCGAGAGGAAAATTGCCAGTGATTGATGAGTATCTCTGGCAGCGTGCCTGTGTAGACCAGCCGTCGGTTCAATGATCAAGGAGTCGCTCAACCGTGGCCTCGACATTCTGAAGCTCGACGATGCCGCCTGGGTTGATGCTTATCGTTTCATGGCCTTAGGCATGACGGACGACGCACGAGCCAAGTACGAAGCTTGGCGCAACAAGCCTTGAGGCCCACTGTATTTCGCTCCAATCAAATTGTATCATGGTTGCAGTAGTATCTCCGGAGGTGATTTTAAAAGTCACCCAGATCAAGTTGGCATGGTACCTTGATGAGCTGGCTACCGATCTGCAAGCCTCTTGAATATCTGTGCCTGCCCAGCTTTAGAATCCGTCGGTACATGTTGGAAATCAATGGATGACACATAACCCAGTCAACCCCCTTCACAACGCCAATCGCGTAAAAATAGGCGTGATGGCGTTCAATTGTTCGCTTGGCTCCACAGTCACGACTGATCCGCTTGCTTGGGAACTGACCTGGCCGAATAACGTCGCGCTCGCGCAGATGGCAGACACCGCCGGTTTCGAAGCGCTGCTCCCTGTCGGACGCTGGAGGGGATACGGCGGTGAAACCAATTTCAATGGCAGCACTTTCGAAAGCTTTACGTGGGCGTCCGGCATTGCGGCTGTGACCAATCGGATCGCAGTCCTTGCCACGGTACACGCACCGCTCGTTCATCCCGTCACCGCGGCCAAACAAGCCGCCACCATCGACCACATTTCCAGTGGTCGTTTCGTCATGAATATCGTGTGCGGTTGGAATAAACCGGAATTCGACATGTTCGGTGTCGAATGGCGCGGCCACGACCAGCGCTATGAATATGCCGTTGAATGGCTACACCTCATGCAACGGCTCTGGACCGAGACGAACGAATTCGATTTCAACGGAGAGTTCTTCTCTGGCAAAGCTCTTTGGAGTGATCCGAAGCCGATCCAGTCACCTCTGCCGTTGATGAACGCAGGTAGCTCCGAAATTGGTCAGGCATTTTCGGCGCGCCACTGCGATATGAATTTCGTCATGCTGCGCCAGAAGAGCGAAGACGCCGACCGCGCGCAGATTGCCGGCCTGAAACGCATGGCGGTTCAAAACCACCGCCAATCCCAATGTTGGATCCACGCCTACGTCGTTTGTCGCGACACCGAAAAGGAAGCCCACGAGGTCCTCAACCGCTACGTCCGTAAAAATGGTGATTGGGACACCGCCGCACGCATGGTCGAGATGTTTGGCATGGAGTCCGCCACTCTTGATGCCAATGTTCTCGACGCCTTCAAATTCCATTTCATCGCTGGACATGGAGGCTATCCACTGATTGGCACCCCGACCCAAATCGTCGAGCAGATCGACCGCCTTTCCGTCCTCGGTGTAGACGGCATACTCATATCTTGGCTCGATTACCTTGGCGAATGCCGCCAGTGGATTGATGATGTACTACCGCTCATGGAGCAAGCAGGGCAACGAGCACCGAACAAAGCCTCCGACAATTTGTGATAACAAGAAACGCTTGTTGTGATCATTCGCTGTGCTCGGATCAACTTTTCAGATGCACTATCGGAATAGTTCAGACCTTCAATTGATACGTCAGCGGCAACCATCTGTATGCCCCGCCCATGCGCTCAACGTAACCAACAGCTGGAAACGGCATATGGTGTCCGATGGCCAGAAGGTTGTCAGTCGCGACCATATCGAGGATGCGCTTGCGGGTGGTGACGGCCAGTACGCGATCATCGTCCATTGCTGCGTGCCAGTCTGGCCGCTGCAACGATAATGCGTAATGGTTTGTGACATCACCCCAGATTAAAAGCGCTTTGCCGTCGCTTTCGATCATGTAGGCCATGTGACCAAGCGAATGGCCGAAGGCTTCGACCGCGCGAATGCCTCCCGCAATGTCGTTGCCCGGTGCCAGGAAAGTCATTTCTTCAGCGAGAGGCGATATTAACCGAAGGAATAGAGCGCGATTGTCGGCGCGTCGCTCTGGTATCGCATCACCTTTTGACCAAACGTCAAACTCACGCTGACCCATCACATAACGCGCGTTGGGGTAAGCTGGCTGGTCTCCCTCCCAGACACCATTGATGTGATCGGGATGCATGTGGGTAAAAGCGACAATGTCGACGTCTTCTGGCTTGTACCCGGCCAAGCTCAATCGGTTTCTCAGAAAACCCGCACCGCTCGATCGTCGGGACGCACCGTTGCCTGTGTCGAAAAGCACTAATTCCTTGCCAGTGTTCACCAGCGTCGGCGTAAATGTGTTTTCGAACGCATGCACAGGCAGCTTATTGTCCCGTGCCAGAGCGCTGACGACACATTCGTCCTGGTCAATGCCAAAGGGCGGCGAGATGCCGTCGCGACGCTGAGCACCGTCAAGTATAGTTGTGACCTCGAACTGTCCTAACTGAAATCGGTGAACCGGCGTTGGCAGAAGGTCTGGGCGTTCATTTGGCATTGTCAAACTCGATTGGCGAAATTCTATCCATATCACAGCTCACGTTCACAGCATTTGTCGGTTCACTTCAACTCCGAACCTGCTTCATTTGACTGATGTACTGGAGAATGCGCTTCATGACATCCACTGCTCTTATCTCGAAGGCCGGTTCGTGAAGCACCACCCAACGAGACTGGAACTCCAATCGCCGTGAAACGAGATCAGAATTGATGCAACCAGTTACAAGTGCAGCACCAAAATCCACGGCGAATCGCCCGGACGACGATGTTCGGCTCGGAATTATCTTAATTGCGCTGTTCTCTTTGACGATCCCCATCATCGGCTCAAGCGTCAAGATACTTGGGCAAACGCTGCAAGTGCCGCAGATCACTTGGACACGCTTTATGCTGCAAGTGGTTATCATCGGCCTTGCCATCGCGATCACCTCTGACACATTCACCAAGCCTTGGCCTAAACCGATCTGGCCGCTTATTTTGCGCGGTGCGGTAATCACCCTTGGCTCAGGCCTGTTCTATGCCGCGTTGTCGATTTTGCCACTGGTTGAGGCAACGGCCATCCTCTTCATCCAACCACTTATTTTGACAGCATTCGCTGCCATGTTTCTTGGCGAACGTGTCGGATGGCTGCGTTGGGCTGCGGTTTTCACCGGCTTGATCGGCGCCTACATCATTATCGGCCCGAACTTCAAGACGATTGGTTGGGCATCGTTGCTGCCGGCTGGTGCTGCGATTTGCTTTGCCGTTGCTTCGCTCATTACCCGCGTGTGGGCGGCAACGGCCGGTGCCTTGATGTTTCAGTTCATAACTGCGGTAACCGCCGTCACCTTGCTCACTGCCATAATGTCCGTCGGCATAGTCGGTCAGGTGGCAATGCTGACACCGCAATGGCCGTCATCGGGTGAACTGGGCCTTCTCTTATTCGCCGGTGTTGGCTCGACGATAACCAATCTGATGCTCGTTCAGGGTTTTCGCATCGCACCGCCATCCACTGTCGCGCCATTCTTCTATCTGGAAATCGTTGGAGCAACGGTTCTAGGCGCCATCGTGTTCTCGCATTTGCCGGGAACAACGACTGTGCTTGGCGCTGCAATCGTCATTGCAGCTGGCCTGTTCGTGTGGTGGCGCGAAACGCGTCGCCCCCAGGGGACATAGCGCTGATCGCCTTTTTATCCAAAGTATCAGTAGACAATGTTCTAGAGTTCGCGCGCACGTATCTGCGCTGCTCTAGCCCAACAAAAAAGCCAAGAGTGCTCGAAATTGGGTTTGCTCAACTGAGGTAAAAAAGCACGCCAGGTTAAAGCTTGCCAGCGAATTGCCAACATGCAGCAAGGAGCGTTGATATGCCGATGACGCCCAGGACAAGCAATGCTGCTCCGCGATAATGATGGCGACCGTCGATGTCGAAATACCGGCTACCTATCCAGGTAAAGATTGAATAGATGGGAAACAAAACCAAGCCGATGGCAATGGCCTGCATTGTGATGAGCCCGTAGTAGTAGAGAGGAAGCACTGAAGATAACGCGATCGCGGTCATGACTGCGAGAACGTTACCGCGTTGTCGATCCGGACTGCCCGCTCGTGACAGAGCAATTGCAACAACTGGAGGCCCGCCAATGCCCGCTGCGCCTTGGATCAATCCACCGGAAAATCCTGACAGAAACAATATGCTTGATGGGACCTTTTGGTTCAACTTCCAACCGAGCGCAAGGAATCCAACCATCAAGATGACCAACAAAGAGATCACAATCTTCATCACGTCAGGATCAACCGACACCAACACCAATGTCCCGATCGGTGTACCTAAAAAAATAGCAAACGAGACCGGTATGACGATCGGCAGTTCGCTGTGACGAACGGCGTCGGGCAACAGTTGTAGGACCGACGGTATGCCCATGATCGTCACGATCGGCAGCGCTAATTGCGGCCCGAAAACCAGACTGATTACTGGAATGCTGACCAATGCGGCGCCGAAGCCGATAAAGCCGCGCAGGAATCCTGCCAATGCCACGGCAACTGCGATCAACAGCAAACGCTCGTCCAAGACGATTGCTGTAAGGCTTTCGAGCCAACTCTCGATGTTCACTTGGTAATGTCGCCTCTTGTTTTCAGTTGCCGTATAGCCAGACAACAATGCCAACGACGTACCAGATCGCCGCGATCCCCCCTATGACAAGGCAGGCTCGGTCTACTTTAAGCCAAAACGCTTTCTTGTCGGCAGCGTTCTGATCCACGCGTCCAGCCTGCTGTGCCTGCAGAGACTTCCTCTGGGCGTTAACTGCCGCGACCTTGGCCAAGAACCGAATGCCGATGCCGAGCAAGACGATCAACGGCAACAACTTGAATATCATGACAGTCCCCCTAGACGTGACTACAGTTGCCCCTGATTACCAGTAATCCGATTTTGGCGGCCGTCGGATCAGCGACTACAAGTGTTGTGATCCCAATCGTAACAGCCCAAGCCTTGTCTCTCTCTTAGTGTGCGTGGTGCCAAGAGCTGTTCAGGCTCGATTGCGGATCGGGTTACGACGTTGCTGGGTAAAGCTGGCCGTCGAGCCACTCCGGGTGATGCTCGGGATGGCGAACATCCCATTCGGTGGCCGACAATCGAGCAGCGTCCACATCAAGGAGAAGCCATGCTGCGAAGGCGGCAATTGTTTCAGGTGTACCGATTTCACCGCGGTCTATGTAGGCCTGATAGGCGGCGCGGGACGGAAATTCGGTTTCCGACTGCGCGAGAAATCCTTGTACCATATCGGTATTAACAAGACCCGGTTTGAAGCCGGCGATGGCGATGTCGCGGCCAGCCCATTCGGCTTGCAACGCCCGGCGAAGGGTTTCAGAGGCGGACTGGGCGATAGAATAAGCGGCTGCGCCCGCGCGCGGGTTAACGCCTGCGTCCGATCCGATAAAGAGCACGCGGCCGCCATCGAGATAAGGCATGCACAGTTGGGACAAAGCCCAGCGTGCCGTCACGTTGGTATCGAAGGATCGGTGCCAGTCGGCGGCCGAGAGGGCGTCGAGTTGGCCGAGTTGAAAGTACCCGGCACCGTGAAACACGGCACGAGGTCCGGGAAGGTCGGCGAGCGCTTTGGCCAGTGCAGTTCGATCAATGTCGTTCGTGACGTCGGCGACATGGGGGATAATCCAGGGCGACTTTCTTGCAACGGCATTTAAAGCATCCTTGCGACGGCCTGTGACAATGACTTTGCAATCGCGTTTGCTCAAGGCGACTGCCAGCGCGGCGCCGATCCCGGACCCGCCGCCGGTGATGAGGATAGATTTCAGCATTTTTGAACAGTACATGGTTGGAAGTGAATACAACTCACGTTCTGTAACACATAGGGGGCGCTTCCGGGCGATCTCTATCTCAAGAAGAAACCCCGCCAGCTTGCGCTGACGGGGTTTAATTGAAGGAACTGGTCTTAGCTGCAGTATTTCCGGCCATGGCGCCAGAAGCAATCACGGTAGTAGTGACGTGCACCCCAATAGTGATGGCGCTTCCAACGGTGATGACGAAAGCCGCCATGACGGCGAAATCCACGATGGCGACGAAACCCGCCAACGCGACCACGGCCACGAACTTCAACGATGTCAGATGCGGCTTCGGTCTGAGTAGCTGCCGGTGTGGCGATTGCCATAGCGGCGGATGCGGGGGCTTGCATGCCAACCATCAGGGTGATTGCGGCGGCGGCTGAGATGATCAGTTTCTTGAACATTGTGAAATTTCCTTGGGTCTGAGCGTGGGCTCGGTTGGGTCTATGTTGTGCCGGGCGTTTGTTGTTGCCCGGCGATGAACCCAACATGCCTCCTTATCTGGTTCGATGTTGTGAGCCACGCCACATGACTAAAGAAAATTTGTCGGCTGCCTCTCTCGACTGAACGAAGCACCCGAAAAATTTGTTTAAGACGGCGAGCCCTTCTCCAAGACCAAAGCATCACTTGGATGGACGACCCATGGATGGGCGCTCTCCGTCCAGATATGACGGGCAATGCTATGCCAACCCGGCTTGTCGAATGTCCCAGCCGCGATCGCACGATCGTTCGGTCTCATTTCCAGCGTCCATGTCACTGTCGTTCCACATTGCTGGCAAAACTCGTTCTTGACCCAACGGTCCGAGGTGCTTGACTTGAACTCAAACGTCTTCAGGTCTCCAGATAGAAACTTGACATTGGCCTTTGGGAAATACGCCCCGATACCAAATGCACTCCCAGTGCGATGCTGACACGCCTTACAATGGCATACGATAGACACCTCTGGATCTGCCGTGACCTGATATCGAACTGATCCGCACAAACAACCTCCCTCATGAACATCAGACACGTTAGCTTCTCCTTTTCCGATCGAGCAGACTGCTCAGACTTCCAGCTAAACATATCATCGGCGATCAAGCCCGGACCAGCTGTCAACAAGCTCAATCAACAGATGATCCGGCGCGTCCATGGCCTCGATGGCTCAGCGAATTGAGCGCGCGCCATCTACCGGGATGGCCAATCCGGTCATAAAGGATGCATCTTCCGAAGCCAGGAAAGCAATAACTCCGGCAACCTCTTCAGCTTTGGCGAGCCGGCCAATCGGATGCTTGGAAACAACCGCTTGGCGCATCTCTTTCGGATTCTCAATGCTGCGAAACATCGACTGGATCATCTCTGTATCAATCGAGCCGGGACATACGCAGTTGATGCGGATGTTGTCGGCAATATGATCGAGTGCAGCCGCCATCGTGAAAGCAAGCGAGCCCCCCTTCGAAGCCGAATAAGCAACGGTACGAACGTTGCCACGTACCGAGTTAATCGAAGCCAAATTCACGATCGAGCCGCCGCCGCGCTTGCGCATTAACGGAACGGCCATCTTGCAACCGCGGAACTGTGATGCAAGGTTCACGTCCAGAACGTGCCACCATGCGTCCTCGTCCATTTCTTCGACGGTACCAAATTGAATAGTGCCGGCATTGTTGATCAGGACATCCAAACCATCATATTTGCTTTGCAGATGCTCTTTCGCTTTGGACCAATGATCAGCTTTAGTCACATCGAGGATGAGTGCATCAAATTCGTCAACGCTAGAGAGCTGATCCGCATTGTGTACCGTACAGACAACCGTGGCACCCTCTTGGCGCAGCCGGTGTGCGGTCGCAAGACCAATACCGGTGCCAGCTCCTGTTACTAGCGCCACTTTATTTTCAAATCGTTGCATCAACTTTTCCTTATGCGTATCTGAAGGTCGCCATTGTGTCGTGAGCGTCCGCGACGGAAACCTTCTCAGCTGATCTGACTATTACCTGTAGGGTAGAAGCTGTCGAGCGACGTCTGGCAGCCGCGCGCGATCAGCGATATTTTGTGTTAAGTCGATCGATGTACTTGAGCGGCTTCATCATTAAGCCCTCAAATTTCACCAAAATACGTTGACTGTTTCTTGATTCAAGCAGCCGTCAAATCGGTGCTCGATGATGCGCACCAAGATCTTATCCGGCCCCACACTAGACGGGCAATCCTTTGGTAAGTGACGGCATGAATGATCCCCCACATGGATCGCGCTTGATTGACAATACCGTGGTTTCCGTCATGCTTTGCAAATCGATTTCCATTCTGAAACATGCGAGACACTCTGATGGAACATGTTCGTTATATTGACAGGACGCGCGAAGATTACATTCGACAAGGCTACGAGAAGTCTTACGAATGGGCGCACTTCGACGATGTTCCGTTCACACCTTTGAAGAAGCCGTTATCGAAATCGCGCATTGGTCTCATTGGTACGAGCGAGGTTGCCGTAAAATTCGATCCGGAGACGGAAGAAAACCCGATTTCGGAAGAAGATTTTCGCGGCGTCTATGCCATTCCAGCGAATTTGCCGACAGAGAAATTCTACAGTCGCACGAGCTCCTTCGACCGTAACGCAACGACACTTGATGATGTCAACGCGTTCTATCCGATTGATCAGATGCGCAAAGCTGTTGCCAATGGGCAGATCGGCTCGATGCCAGACTCGTTTTACGGCGCTTACAATAACTATTCCCAACGCAAGGTGCTCGAACAGGAAGCGCCCAAAGCTCTGGCTTTCGCTAGGCGTGATGAACTTGACGCCATGATTATGGTGCCTGTCTGACCTGTCTGCCATCAGACCGTGAGTCTGATCAGCCGGTATCTTGAAGAGCATGGCATTCCGACCGTTGTCATCGGAGCAGCAAGAGACATTGTCGAGCAGTGCGGTGTTGCCAGATTCCTGTTTGTCGATTTCCCACTTGGCAGCCCATGCGGCGAGCCTTGGAACGTTGAACAGCAGCACGACATTTTCCAGCAAGCATTGGGCCTTCTCACTGAGGCGAAGCAGCCGCGCACGACCCGCACGGCTGGCCACAACTGGAGCAAAGGCGAAGATTGGAAAAGGCTGGTGTTCACCGAGGAACAACCTTGGCAGACCAAGGAGTTGCAGGAAAAGTGGATGGCCCGGAAAGAAGATTACCGGCAGCTGAAGGCACAAGGTAAGGTTTGAGTATATGGACACGGAACAGCAAGAAGTTATCGTCTACACGTCGCCGTTCTGTGCGCCATGCGAACAGCTCAAGCAGTTTTTGACGAAGCATGAGGTTCAGTTCAAGGTCAGAGATCTGCTAATGGACGAAGATGCACAAGACCGCCTTGACGAAGCACGCATCCGTTCGACGCCGGCGCTCGAAGTGGATGGTGAGATCTACGCGGGCGACGCGCTGAACCAGGAAAAAGTCAGGGAACTGCTGAACTTGTAAGTTATATTACCCCGTCGCGTGACAATTCCTGGATCTTTTCCGGGGACAGGCCCAGCCACTCGCTCAGAACTGTCTCGGTGTGTTGGCCAAGTAACGGGGCGGCTTCAAGTGACACGTTATTGCCGGACATTTTGACGGGCCAGGCCAGCATCTTTACACGTCCAAGCGTTGGATGATCGATCCACTGAAAGATTTCCCGTCGTTCGAAATCCGGGTTTTCAGATAATTCCTTAAAATCAAACACCGCACCCGCTGGCACGCCGGCACGTCCGATCAGCTCCATCGCCTCATCTTTCGTGCGCTGACGTGTCCAGGGCATGATCAGATCGTCAATTTCGATCTTGTTCCTGTAGCGATCAGCGGACGTTTCGAAACGCGCATCGCCGACCAAATCGGCACGCCCGATCAACTCCAGCAGCCGATGCCATTGCCGGTTGTTCGCCCGATTGACGTAAATATAGACGTAATCATTCGAGCCGCCCGGCTTACATGGAAACAAGCCCATTGGCGCATTGCCGCCAGTGATAATGCCTTCGGCTGAACGTGACGGTGCCTCACCTGTCGCCATGAAGTCAGATAACGGAAACCGGGCGTACTGCATCATCGCATCCTGCATCGCCACCGTCAGGCGTTGCCCTTGTCCCGTCGCCTGCTTTTGATAGAGCGCGCCGAGGATACTGATCGCCATGAGCATGCCAGTACCAGTGTCAGCGAAGTTGGGACCCGGCTTGACCGGCATTCTATCTGCTTCTCCCGTCACCGACATGATGCCGCCCGTTGCCTGACCAATCATATCGAATGCCAGAAGATCCTCATAAGGACTGCCTTCGGCAAATCCTTTCAGCTGACTGTAGATAATCTGAGGGTTGATCGATTTCACATCATCGTAACCCAATCCCAGTCGCTCGATGACCCCGGGGCCGAAATTCTCAACCACGACGTCAACTTCTTTGATCAGATCCTTGACCAGCGCCAAGCCTTCGTCAGTCTTCAAATTGCAGGTAATGCTCTTCTTGTTCGCGTTGAACAGAACAAAGAAATATGAGTCGCGCTCACCGTCGATTGAACCAAGACGGCGCAGTTGGTCACCACCGTTTGGGTTTTCAACCTTAACAACCTCGGCCCCGAGCCACGCTAGCACTTCCGTGCAAGCCGGCCCTGCCTCGAATTGCGTCAGATCTAGAACTTTGACGCCGGCCAAAGCTGAACCGTTCTGCATCATGCCGCTCCTCCTGATCTACGACGCGCAACGGTCGATCCGAATTTAATGCACGCTTGGCATTGCCGTTCACGACTTCAGCGACATCCAAGGCTGGGTGATAATCAAATGTTGAACACCTGGAGCTGCACTGTCCAGGCCAGAGCACTCCATGTTTGTTCTTTGATCGTGTAGGGGATCATCAGGTGTCATTGCTGGTTTTTTGGCGCGATGCCTCAATACTTGTTGGTGACAGAAAACATCAGGCGGAGGTCACATCTCATGAGCACTCTCTCGCAAGCAGTATCCGAAACAGCATGCCAGCCTATCGTGAACGCACAAGCCTGGTATGGACCGCATATGGCATCGCAACCGAATGAATGGCTTCATAGGTGGTAAGCAGATGAAATCGCCGAGATCGAAGCTGCAGTCATGCGTGTCAAAGGCCAAGCTCACGATTTGATGCAGATGTCGAAATCTGAGTTCCAGCTACCGACCATTTCTCGTCGCCTCGAGAGCATCAAGCGTTATGTGCTCGATGGACCTGGCTTTTACCTCCTCCGTGGTTTGCCGATCTCACGCTGGAGCATTGAAGAAGCCGCGACTGCTTTTTGGGGGCTTGGCTTGCATCTCGGCGAGCCCTGTTCCCAGAACGGAAAGGGGCATGTGCTTGGCCATGTCAAAAACCTCGGGCTCGATTACCAAGACCCGGCAACACGCGGTTATCAAACCAATGCTCGCCTGCCGTACCACACAGACTCTAGTGACGTTGTCGGCCTGCTTTGTTTGAAGACGTCCAAATCGGGCGGCCTGTCATCCATTGTCTCCTCGACGACCCTTTACAACGAAGTCTTGAAGCAGCGTCCTGAACTGCTCGCAAACCTGATGCGTCCCTTCTATCGGACCCGCTGGGGAGAGGTTCCCGAAGGGAAACAATCCTGGGCCGAAATTCCCGTCTTCATGGAGCATCGCGGTCGGATAATTGCGCACTATGTTCGAAGCGCGATCCGCAAAGGACAATTACTGGAGGGTGTGCCAGTGCTAACGACCGAACAGGAGGAGGCGCTCGATTTCCTTGACGAGCTTTCAAGCGACCCCGCGTTGCATCTCGACATGACGTTTGAACCCGGCGATGTCCAGCTCGTTTGCAATCATTCGACGATGCACAGCCGAACAGCCTACGAAGATTTTGAGCAGCCTGAAGACCGCCGCCATCTCCTGAGATTATGGCTCGCGTGTGCCAACGGCCCCGCCCTGCCGGATTGGATGACCCAGTCCTATGAGGGAGCGACCCAGGACGGCAGGCCGAACGGTATTCTTGTGCCCGGTGTTCCGCTTCATGCACCACTAGCTGCCGAGTAAGGATGCGGTCGGTAAGCCTCTTCTCTGCTCATCGTCAGAAATGAGTATCAAATCCAGTTCATTAATTGAGGGTAGCGATGAGCAAAGTGACGGCAGAACTGCTAACAAAGCATCGCGATGGGGCGGTGGCTTACCTAACAGGCTGTTGAAAATCGTCGCTGACAGCGTAGGGCAAATCAGATTCGGTGTCGTCATCAGCAATGGGGGCGGCGATGCGCGGATCGGATGCAGTGACGGGGGCTTTGTTTTCGTATGTGGACCTGGAGGATCGGG
>CAJQQK010000055.1 GCA_905480435.1 uncultured Hyphomicrobiaceae bacterium
CGAGGGCATCAATTCTCTCGTCCAGGCCGCAAAAGCCAAGGCGCGCGGCTACCGAAACAGCAAGACCTTGAAGGCCGTCACCTACCTTATAGCTGGCAAACTCGATCTCAGGCTACCCACTTGAAACGTCGGGGAGCCTGATTGCGGCGCTCAGACCAATCTCGATAGCAGCTGTTGCTACGTCGTTGCCCGGTCGGACGACATGCGCTGCATGCGTGTCAGACAAGGTTGTCATCCCAAGTGAATGTGCTGGTAATTCCATCGTCATCGCCTTTCTCTCCAAACGCGAAGTGATGCGGTGACAACATAGAGGCGAAAGTGGCGATTTTCGGAACAGCTGTCTTTACAGCAAAAAGAAAGATTAGATTCGAGTTCAACTAAGTCATTGTGTTTTTGTAATAATTAGAAACAACTGGCGATAGAATAAGTATTTGCTTCCATGGTTGCGGCACTTGGTGGAAGTGCTTGAATTGCGGCGATCATGCGGCCGTCGCGCTCAAGGAGTTCATCTGCCAAGCGTATCATCAATGGGTTTGGGTGTGCTGTCTCAGAGGCTTGGCGAAGTGCAAGCGCGATGACAGCCTCGGATGCATCTCCATTAAGTGTGCAGGCAACGATGAAGGCTGATGCTGACGAGCGGCTGATTCCTGCAAGGCAATGAATGACGAGCGGCCCGTCTTTGTTCCAACGTTTTGCGAAGTCGATGAGGTGTTTGATGTGGGAGGTTTCGGGATGGACGAGATCGCCGTGCGGCGCGTCGATGTCGTTGATCGCCATCTTCAGATGATTGTTGCCGTCAACGCTCGTCGGTGTCTCAGGAATTGCCCACGGGTTTATGGCACTGACGACATAGCGGGCACCGGTTTGTTCAACCGTTTCTTCCAGGCGCGAAAGTGAGCAGACGTAAATGTCGGTGGTCATGCTGGCTTTAGAATCCCAGTGCGCATAAGTGTCGAGATGTTGCGCTGTACTGTTATCGCGCCTTTCGTGTCAGGTCATTAAGCTCGGATTGCAAGTATCGGAAACGTGACAGGAAATGTTGTTGCGCAATGCCGGTCGGTTGAGGTGTTAACCTTTTGAGTTCCTCGGTAACCGCATCGGGGATGGCATCGATCGGCCCGAAGAAACGCTGGGCTTCATCTGTTTCGAAACCGGCAAGCACGGTTGCCTCGTAGTAGGCTGCCACGCGATCGGCTTGTTTGATGCGCGCTTCATCGGCATCCGATAGTCGTCCCGGCAATCCAAAGCGCAGATGTATGGCCTGCATCAGGCTCAATTCAAACGACTTGTAGTCGAGGCCGAGGGCTGCCTTGAACGGAGATATCAGATCGCCGACAACGTATTCTGCTGCATCATGGAGCAAAGCTGCGAGGCGCTGTTTTGGGGCCCAGTTGGGTGCTGGGTTAAGCGTGTCGGCAATGTGCTCAACGATGACTGAGTGCTGGGCAACCGATAGCGCGTGATCGCCGATGGTTTGGCCGTTCCAGCGTGCGACACGGGCAAGGCCGTGCGCGATGTCTTCGATTTCGACATCAACCGGAGATGGCTCGAGCAAATCGAGCCGGCGACCAGACAGCATACGCTGCCATGCCCTCGGTTTGTTGGCGTGAGGTTGACTGGCCCGTGCTTGGCTAGCGCGAGGGTTGTCGTTATTTGAGCGGCTCATAGCGGGAGGCACGTTTCAGTATTTGAGGACAAGTGATGATTGGAGCTTGGCACAGGCCTTATGGCGGGGGCAGCTGACAAGGTGATCATTGACGAGACCGCTTGCCTGCATAAATGCATACATCGTCGTTGGCCCGACAAAGCGGAAACCGCGCTTTTTAAGTGCCTTGGAGATCGTTTTTGATATCTCCGTTTCTGCTGGCACTTCGCCGAATTCTTGGAACTTGTTGATCACCGGTTTGCCATCGAGGTGATCCCAGATGAATTGCGACAGGCTCTGTTCGTCACGCAGCTGGAGATAGGCGCGGGCGTTCTCAATGGTTGCTTCAATCTTCAGCCGGTTGCGGACAATGCCGGCATCAGCCATCAGGCGGGCCTGATCTTTATCGGTATAGCGCGCGATGCGTTCGGGATCGAAGCCATGAAACGCCTTACGAAAGTTTTCGCGCTTTTTCAGAATTGTCAGCCACGAGAGGCCGGCCTGAAATCCTTCGAGAATGATTTTTTCCAGCAGCGCGCGATCATCGGTTTTCGGCACACCCCATTCTTCGTCGTGGTAGCGGGTGTATTCGGGATCATCGATGCCCGGCCACGGACAACGATCAATGGTTTTGATTTTTGCTTTTGCCATTATGCGTCTGCCGCCGGTTTGCCGGATGTGATGTCGAATGTGATCCACTCAGGCGGATCAAGGCTGAGCGTGGCATCGCCGGCCTGGATGGCGATGCCTTTGCCGGTTGCCTCAGACGCCCGATCCAGGCGCAACATCGCAATCGCTTCCGTACCGCTTGATGAGCCAACCGCGCCGATCGTTGCCTCGCCGGCTTCAACGGGGCTGCCAGCGGTCAGTGCGTCGTTCGACGTGATGCGTATTGCACGTTTGCGCGCCGTGCCACGATGTTGCATGCGGCTGACAACTTCCTGACCGATGAAGCAGCCCTTCTTGAAATCGATACTGTGCAATTGGTCATAGAGAGCTTCGTGCGGGAATGTGTTGGCCAGCGGGTAATCAAGCCCTGCATCGGGCACGCCTAGGCTAATCCGGTGGGCATGATATTTGTTGTTGCCCAGCTGCTCAGCTGGAATTTCCGCGAGGCGTTCTGCTGGCAGGATAAGGCGCAGGCCGAGTGTTCCATTGCGCGGATCGGGATATGCAATGACACCGCCTGGCATGCTTGAGTGTTCCGGCCAGACAGCGGCTACTGCCATTGTCTCAGATACATTCTCAAACTGCACGTCCGCGCGTAGCCGATAAAATGACAGGCGCTTGATCAGGTCGTCGGCCATCGATTTGTCGACGTCGATCAGGAAACCGTTGACGGTTTTCACAAGAAAGAAGTCGAACAGGATTTTGCCTTGCGGGGACAGCAATCCCGTATGTATGGCCGTCTGATTGCCAAATCTGGTCAACGAATTGGTCAGAAGGCCATCAAGCAGCGTTTCGGCATCGTTGCCGGAGACTTGAATGATGCCGCGATCAGGCAGCAGTGCGATGTTGTTTGTGGGCATAGGTTGCATTCAGCATTTAAGTGAGGTGATGGTCGTGCGAAGGTGTCTGGTAAAGGTCTGGGACAGTTGTTCGTTAGGATAGTGGTTCCGCGGGCGACGGTAGTCTTGGCGCTTGGCAGACGCAAGCGCGGGCTTGCTGAGCGAACAATATAAAACTGCAATTGTAATAAGTGGGGACGAGATGGGGCAGAGCTACGATGTAATCCTGAAGGGTGGCACGGTTGTCAATCAGGATGGAACCGGCGAACGCGATGTCGCCATCAAAGACGGACGGATCGTCGCAATTTCTTCCAGCATTGAGCCGCTCTCTGGTGCCGCGGCCAAGACCGTCGATTGCAAAGGTCTGCATGTTCTGCCGGGCGTGATCGACAGCCAGGTGCATTTCCGCGAGCCAGGGCTAACCCACAAGGAAGATCTTGCGACTGGCAGTCAGGCTGCGGTCCTCGGTGGTGTTACGCTTGTGTTTGAGATGCCGAACACCAATCCGCTTACCACCAATGCTGAAGCGTTGGCTGAGAAGGTTGCTACTGCGCGCGGGCGTATGTTCAGCGACTTTGCTTTCTACGTTGGTGGTACCCGCGACAACATTGACGAGATTCCGCAGCTGGAACGGCTCGAAGCGTCTGCCGGCATGAAGATTTTCATGGGCTCATCGACGGGCAATCTTCTGGTGGATGATGAGGCGTCACTTGATAAGATCATTTCGCGGATCAGTCGCCGGGCTGCATTTCATTCCGAGGATGAAGCGCGGTTGATTGACCGCGAAGGTGTGCGCCGAGCGGGTGATCCAACGAGCCATCCTGAATGGCGGGATGTCGAAGTTGCGATGATTTCAACGCGCCGGCTCGTGCGGCTTGCTGAAAAACATCGTCGGCGCGTGCATGTCCTGCACATTTCAACAGGCGACGAGATCGAGTTTCTGCGCGAACACAAGGCTTGGGCAAGCGTCGAGGTCACGCCCAACCATCTCACGCTGACGGCACCTGAGTGTTATGAGCGGCTTGGTACGTTCGCACAGATGAACCCGCCAGTGCGTGATGCCGAACATCAGGCGCGGATCTGGAAGGGTATTCGCGACGGTACGGTTGATGTGCTGGGGTCAGACCACGCGCCACATACGCGCGAAGAGAAGGATCACCCCTATCCAGGATCGCACTCCGGTATGACGGGGGTGCAAACCTTGGTGCCTATTATGCTCGATCACGTCAATGCCGGTCGTCTGACGCTGGAACGGTTTGTCGATCTGACCAGTCATGGCCCGCAACGCATCTTTGGTTTGCGCGACAAAGGGCGGACTGCCGTTGGCAATGATGCCGATTTTACGATCGTTGACATGAAGCGGCGAGAGACCATCACCGACGACAAGATTGCCAGCAAATGTGGTTGGACGCCGTTTCACGGCCAGACCGTCACCGGGTGGCCGGTGATGACGGTGATCCGCGGCCGGCAGGTGATGGTTGACGGTGAGATACTCGGCGAGGCACAGGGCGACGCCGCTCGGTTCTGGGAAGCCGATTGATCTCTACAGCATGTGGCGTTTTCATGGGTTCGCAATGCGCCTTAAATCGCCCAATCTTCGGGCGATTTAAGGCTCCTATTAAACGCGACGCGCTTTCGGCAGTCAGCGTCGTGCGCCTACTAAGTTGGGGCGCGACGCTGTTTCTAATTCGACAAGATTGAGCGGCGCCAGGCTAGGTTTTTCTTTTTCTTCTTTTTGGCATATGCGATCTTTTGCGGCAGGCTGGTCCCCGTCAAGGTTTTTGCCAACTTCTTTGGCAGTGCCTTCAGGACAACGACTTTGGTGCCAACGCGTGCAATCCGCGAGAGATGTGTGACGTGCGCGTTGTGCATGCGGATACAGCCGCTTGAGTTGGCGCTACCAAGGCCGGCGGTGTTGCTGGTGCCATGGATCCGGTACAAGGTGGAGCCGAGATAGAGCGCCTTTGCTCCAAGTGGGTTGTTGACGCCGCCACTCATGACAATTGGCAATTTTGGCTTACGTAGACGCATTTCTGCGGGCGGGCGCCATGTCGGCCAGTTCTTCACCGCACTAATGCGTTGAGTGCCGCTCCACTGGAAACCCTGACGGCCGACGGACACTGGATAAATATAAGCTTTTGTCTTCGAAAGCACATAGAGCAGACGGCGCCGTTTGGTGTCGAGGATCACCGTGCCTTTGGCATATTTGGATTTGAATGTCGTTACCGGCGGTGCTTTGGCTGCAATCTTCGGGCGCGCTCCGCCAGACCATTTATCCTTGTCTTTTGCTGCGGCCGGCGCAATGGCGAGGGCTATGACGAGTGGTGTCAACAATACGCGAAACATGGTTGGTGTCCTTCAAGGTCCACAATGTCGCCCGGACGCCTGTGAGAAGCGTCCAAGGTCAAGGTTAATGCGCTTGAGAGTGGCCTTAACGGTTTGACAAATGATACCCAACACCGTTGGAAGATTATGGTCACCGGGGCTGCGGCAACATCGCTGACGACGCCAGTTGACGGGTGCCTACTTCGCTGGTGCAGCTGGTGGCATCACCTTTTTGAAGACGTGCCATGTGCCATCTGCACCAATCGCCAATCCAAAACCATCGTAATGACCGAGTGCCTGCATGCGTGCTGCTTCTTTGGCTGAGACAAGGCGCAGTAACTCGACCTGTAGAGCCGGTGATAGTTTTTTGAGTGGCAGCTCGGAGAATGCCGGCCAGATGAAAATCTTGTTGTTTTCGATGTCGGGGCCTTTGCGCAACACGGCATAGGGGGCTTCAAGCAGGTTGATCAGCAGTGCCAACCACCCGCGTCCGCTGCCGTCAGGCGACTGCTTTTTCCAAGCCGCGATCGTGTCCTCGACTGAGAGATCGCCAAAGTCCGGTGGTAGCTCATTCCATTGGATCGGGATCAACAATTCCTTGAGGCTGCCGGTGCGGGCGGCGGCGATGATCCCATCTCGCATTTCCGAAACCGCTGGTGGTAGGCTGCCGCGGCCCTGGCCGATTGCTGGTGGTTTGGTCGCCGTTGCAGTCTTGGTTTTAGCTGCCATTGCGATCGAAGCCGATAGTAGCGATAGGCCGGCAACAACGGCTACGGCCATCAGATAAAGCGCGTGTGGCATCTTCAGGTGGTGAAAGCTGCTTGTTGCTCGTTCAGACAGCATGCTCGTCCCTCGCGGTCGCAATAGGTCCGGTTATCTACAGCGCTTACTGGAGCGCGCAAGTGCCTCTCCGGCCACTTGCCACAGATAACCATTGGTTGCTTTGGCATAATGGATTTATTGATCTCGGGATAGTTTCGTCACGGGCTGGACAATGACGATGGATTGGGCATGAGTGGGGCTCATGTCCTATATACCCAATCCTTTGATAATTCCGGTCGGCATCATCATTGGCGTGGCCGTTTCTGCACCTGTCGGGCCAGTTAACGTGCTGTGTGTGCAGCGTGCGTTGCAGCGTGGCATTACAGGGGGAGTTGCTGCCGGACTGGGCGCGACACTCGGTGATTGCGTGATTGCGTTTGCAGCCGCAATGGGGATTGGCGCGATCGACACGGTGGTGGCGTATTACCGGCACGCTATTCAGGCGATCGGCGGTTTCGTGCTGATTATCTTCGGCGTGATGTTGTGCAGGACGCAAACGTCGACAGCTGACCCCGGCGGGGCTGAGGAGCCTGGCCGGCTATGGGATTATGTTGTTGATGTGCCAAAGGCATTCCTGATGACGGTGACCAATCCGGCCGCCGTGCTTGGTCTGTTTGCCATTTTCGGTGGCATTGGCACGTTCGTCGAAGTGCACAGCTCGATCGATGCGGTTGTGCTGGTTGGCGCCATTATGGCTGGCAGCCTACTCTGGTGGCTGATTTTGTCGACGATTGTTGCCAAGATCAGCGGGCGGTTCGGTGGCATCAATATCGGCCGGCTTAATCTGATAGCGGGCTTGGCGCTGATCGTGTTCGGCCTGGTGCTGCTTAGTGAAGTTTTTTGGTTATTTGGCGGCCGGCAGCTGCTTTTTCCGGGAACGTAAAAACTGCCAGGCAAGGTCTGGTCAATTCGAGACTGCTCTATTGCCGGGTTGCGCTGAAGGAGAATTCTCCGCCTCGGACGCGCGCTGCCAAGCGCTCCATAAGTTTGGCTACCTGATCTTCGCCGAGTGCGCCGACAAGATCACTCATGCCTGTATAGAGGGCTGCAAAGGCCATCATTTCCGGAGAGATGCCGGCATCTGTTCCTTCTTCCCAGGCAGTCAGCATAAGGCGCAGCGCGTCGTGACTGTCGCCTTTGGCGGCGGGGGCATCGGACAATGGCATTGTTTACATTTCTTTCTGGCCCAGACCGCTTCCCACATTGTTATTTATTTCTGCGGGATTTCGGTTTTATTGGGGCGGCTTCCACCCTGAAGACCGTCTTATCATGTTGTTGCAACCGTAGATGAACGGTTTGCAGACAGTGTAAACAAACTACCGGTGTGGCGCTTGTTGTCGAGGCTGGCTTAACTATTGACCAAGCTTAATGAGGCCCTGGGAGATCTCGATGGCTTCTTTGAAGAAGCGCGCGATCGTGCTTTTGGCGGACGGTGTGCAATTGCGGTAGGTGCGCCGATAACTGCGATAGCCAAGGTTAAACCGGCGCGCAATGGTTGCCCGGCGCAACGCTGTCGTACCTTCAGTTTTGACGAGCTCGTTGATCGAATTGCGCCAACGCATGCCGTCTTTATTTTCGCACAATTCGCGCAGGTAATGGACGGCACCAAGAATTTCTGAGAGCCGCATCAGGCGCGCATCGTACGGACGTTGATCGCCTGATGGTGCCGCTGAACTCGGCGAAGCGGCTGCAACGGCGAGCAAAATCGCCAACGCAAGGCCTGTGAGCACGCGTCCGGCATTGGGCAATGATATCTCAGAAAATCTCACAGCATCCCCCCTCGGTCAGCTCTATTCGCATAGCCTTGTCAGGCGAGATGATCAAGCTGACAGTCTTAGGGGACGGATACTTGCGTCACTTGATGCGGATTTTATGTTCAGGGTGAAAGGCGTGGAAGACAAATGCGAACGTCACGTCGTAGGGCACTGGTTCGGCTGTGCCATTACTGCCCGTCACGGATGCGGCAACAGTGCCAACGTTACGGCCCTTTGCGATGTCTCGCGCGTCAAGGGCGGATGTCTGACCTGCCTGCCAACTGAGCGTAATGCCGGACTGCGTCAAGGTTTCCTGCTGGCGGAGCAGTGCCAGGGCAATCGCGAATGTTGCCTTCTTGGTGCGCACGGCAACGACCCGGGCCATCGGATTGATGCCCTTGGGCATTTCGCCATTGTAGAGGAAGGGGCGGGCGGCTCGATCATAACCGACATACGGGTTCTGGCCGTAACGGCGCATATTGGGGTCATTGGGCACAAGCACGTCGCCTTTCGGCTCACGTGCTTTAAATTGCGCGTAGCTTTCGAGCCGAGCCGGCAGCATTTTCAATGACTTGCCGAGCATGTCGCCAACGATTGCTTCGCCGGTGAACTGCTGCCACCAGCTCTCCGTTGTCCGGTCATACATAACGAGATCGGAATTTCGCAACTTGCCGGTGGTGCCAAAATCCAGGACCTGGCCGTCGAGACGTCGATCAAAGGCAATCGCTGAATTGCACAGCGGGCAGTAGGTGACCGTGACCGGAACTTCGCCAATCTTGTCATTGACGATCTCGTGCCAAATCAAGACGCGTATCGGGTAGGCGCGGGCAACGCCTGCAATACTGAGGCTGACGACCGGCTCCTGGTCCGCGATATCCGTGATGTCAGCGATTGGCTTAAAAACAGGATTGTCAATCGATGGAATGCCGTCTTTGGGTGGTCCACCTGAGAGGATTTCTTTGAACGAGATGCTCTTTTTCGCGAAATCCGTCTTCCAGCCTTCTCGTTTCCAGCGTTCGCCATCTGCGAGTACCGGCGCGCTGACTGTCAGCAGCATGGCCAATAAGGTGAGAAATGATAGAGGCTTGCAACTAACAGTGAACATGGCTTTTGCCTTACTGTTTGAATCACATGGATTTTTTAGACGATCGATCTCCACGTGTGGCTTTCGAGCCTGCGCGACGCAGGTGGCCGATGCCAAACAATTGTTGTGACATTTCTGTGAGCTGAGGACCTGGGGCCAGGCTTGGCGTCACACGCGTGCGGACACTGGCGCCAAGCTGTGGTCAGTCGCTGTGCTCGATCCATTTTTGCTGGCTGAGCTTGACGAAGTGCATCAATCGGTCGGTCGTATCGAGTTCATTGATCGCGTCCACCTCGACAAAGCGCGCCTCCAGGCAGTCGTCTGCCGGAACGGGATCACCAGAGAGCCAGCGGCCAAAAAAGATCGTCAGCAGGTAATGGGCGCGCAGGCTGCCGTCCGGGTTGTGCATGATGACATCGTTGATGTCGGTGAGCCCAAGGATCTCGGCTTCAACCCCGGTTTCCTCGCGCAGTTCGCGCAGTGCTGCGTCGTGCGCCGTTTCTCCAGCCTCAATGTGTCCGCCGGGCAAGCTCCACAGAAGGCGGCGAGGGTCTTTGCCACGCAGACCAATCAGCAATTTTCCGTCGTCTCGAAAGATTGCGGCGCGCGCGGCTACTTTCGGCCAGTGGCTTGATGATGCGTTGGTTGGCTGGGTCAAGGTTCTACGTTTTCTGTGTGTCTTGAGATCGGGGTTGGTTGAAGGCCAGGCTCGAACATACCATCATGGCGCGAGTAGATTTCAATCGTCTGCTGGTGGAGTTCTGGATCAATGTGTTCACGTTATAACCTGACATCACCTCACGAATCGGTACGGTCATACTTCAACTATGGCAATGAGCATCCGTTTCCGCCGCGCTATAATATTGCGCCAACCGATCCGGTTGCGATCGTGCGGGCTGGTGCGCGCTATGAACGCGAACTCGTCCTGGTGCGCTGGGGGCTCATTCCCGGATGGGTCAAGGATCCCGGAAAATTTTCAACAGTGATCAATGCCCGGGCTGAAACACTGACTGAGAAACCATCATTTCGGACAGCGTTGCGGCACAAGCGTTGCCTCGTGCCAGCGAATGGCTTTTTCGAGTGGACCGGCCGGCGCGGCGCCAAGAAGCCGCATTATATCCACCGGTCCGACTGGCGGGCGGAAGCGCCGGATGGCTCGATACCACCACTTGCCTTTGCCGGGCTCTACGAAGACTGGCTTGGCCCTGACGGTAGTGAAATCGACACCATGGCGATCATTACCGTGGCCGCGAATAGAGTGGTTTCGTCAATTCACGACCGCATGCCGGCGTTGCTACAACCTGAAGATTTTGAGGCCTGGCTCGACGTCAAAACTGTTCGCGACGTGGATGCGCTTAAACTCATAAAACCTGCGTCGGATGATTTTCTCGCAACAACCGAGGTCTCGCCGAACGTAAATGATCCCAAAGCGCAAGGTGAGGTGTTGCTGCAACCGGTGATGCCAAGGCTTATCTAGCAACAAGGCTCATTTAGCACCAGGTCGAGATGCTCCGGCTCGTTTCTGACGCCCTGTGAGCGGATCATTTTCACGGCTTTGGATCCGCAAAACGCGACCGCGTTGACCAATCAATCCAGAATTCATTCACAACGGCCTCGTTTGTGCGTTATACAGATGTGGGCTATTTTGCCACAGTCAATACATGATTGACTTATAAAACGTGGTGCGCACCGGAAAATCCTTCCGGAAGCGCTGTTCCAGTATCAGGATTTGTCAAGGCGTGTTGTACAAGGGGCAGGATCTGGATCTCGGCACGCCGGTCAGGAATGGCCGGATAAGCCATGACCCGATGACCAGTCAAAATAGCGGTACCTTAAGTGTTCTGGGTCCATTCAATGCGCCTGATACGCTTTCGGAGCACGTCCGATGGATTGGTGAGCCGCCAAACTCAGGCTCCATTCTGGTTGATGACGCAGTGCTATCGCTTTGCAATCAAGCCCGCGACTTAGCCGTTATCCATGGCGCTGCAACTGGGCTCCCCACTTGAAACGTCGGGTAGCCGATTTTGATCTGCGCGATACGACCGCTGCGCCCGGCGACGATGCGCGCCCAAAAGTTCGCGTTAGTGTTGGCAACCATCATGTCGACGAGAGCCCTCGTATCCCGACCGGAGTACCTTCAGTGACTGACACGCTTCAAAATACACGTATGGACGCGATCGAGCGTGCCATCCGTGATTTGACCGAAGATATGGCGCGCAACCAGGCGACATTCAGTTCGCTGGTCGGGGGCCTACGTGACACCAACCATAACGGCATTCCGGATGCCATGGAACGGCGAACCAATGGTCATGCCAGTTCATGGGACGACGACGATGCGAACGACATTTCGTATTTAATCGGCCGCATGGAAAGTAATGTCGAAGCTAAATTCAAAGAGCTTGCGCGCGCCTGGTCGGTGCTTGGTGATCGCTTGAAAGCTCTCGAAGATGTTGTCGAAGACATTGATTTTGGCAGTGGTACGCCATTCGAGATGACCCCGGACCTCGAGGCAAAACTAAAGTCGCTTTCGATTGGCGGCGGTCGTCTTGATGAGCTTGAAAAGCTGCTGACGTCATTGCCGCAACGGCTGACGGAGATGGAACGCCGGCTGCAAGGCCTCGCAACCAGCGGCCTTAGCTCGCAGGATATTGAACGCCTGACGTCCAAGATTGAGAACGTCGAGCACCTGATCAAAGATAGTGATGGTTCTGTTGAACTGGGCCCGGTGATGTCCGGTCTGCGTGATGTTGAAGCTGGTATGCGGGGCGTTGGCGGACAGCTCCGAGAAGTCGATAACCGCACAGGCGACGTCAATCTGGTGCTTGAAGGTGTCAGCGAGCGCCAACAGCGTCTCGAAGAGCTGATCGATTCACAACAAGGCCAAATCGCCGATGTGTTGCGCATCGTGCGCGATGATTTTGATTTTTCGACCTTAACGGGTTCGACCGGCGATCGCGATGCCATGATTTCTTCGGTGGGATCTTTGGTTTCGGAACGCTTTACGGGACTTTCGACCCAGTTGCAGCAGCGCATGGGGCAGCTCGAAGATCTTATGAAGTCGTCACTTGACCGGCCGGTCGTGGTCAATGGCTCTGGCGACATTGACACGAGTTACCTGAACGATGCGGTCGCGAAGATCATCAGTAATCAGCACACGCTGGCAAGTTCGATGGACGAGTGGCGCACGCAGAGCCGGGAAGATGTCTCCGGTCTGGTTGCGCGGATGGACCGTTTCGAAAACAAACCTGTTGCACCCGGGACATTGTCGGAAGCCCAGCTTCAGCAGATCGTTGATCGCTTGAAAGTTGCGCCATCGACGCTCCCTCCTACCCAACAACCCACTCAACCGACAATTCCGGTTGTTGCTGAAGCCGATGGCTGGACCCGCTTTAAGATGTGGATGTTCGGGACCAATGATTGGTATGGCGAGAGCTGGGGTGGTTTGCGCGAAGAAGATGGCCGCGTTTGGCAGGACCCGCGACGTGAAACGGAGCAGGCAACACCGCCGCCGATCACGGATCAGCCAATTTATGATCGCAACAATGGTTACGATCAGCGCGCCTGATCGCGTTCGACACAGTTGTTAGTTGTCACATCCCGGAAGGTAGTTTGGCTGTTTCCAGAACAGCTCTGGTTTGATTTTGTGCCATTCTTTCATCGTCTGCAAGGGCGTCTTACTGCCCAAGGCTGATTGAGGAAGCTGCTGATTGTAGAGCCACACGT
>CAJQQK010000056.1 GCA_905480435.1 uncultured Hyphomicrobiaceae bacterium
TCTGTGATAAAAGTTCCAGGAATTCTGATGCCATGAGTGCGCTCCTTTCGAATCAAACGCACTCCTATAGATTCAGATAAATCCCCGACCGTGAATCCCTTATCGCAGAGTTATGCAGCAGTCAGCGTTGAACAGCCCTGGACTGCCACCTTGGCCGAGTAGGCCACCGGAAAGATTAACTGGCAAGCGGCTATCTGGACCAAAATCACCGTCACCGATCCGAGCTCCAGCTTGTCCATCGGCCGCGAATTGGAGAGCTTCGAGGCTTTGGATCTCGGAAGCGGTAAAGGCGTCATAGACCTCTGCCACATCGATTTCAATCTCTGGAGACGTGATGCCGGCCTGCTCATAAGCAATCGCTGCAGCGCGAGATTTTCCTGCATACCGCCAAAATTCAGGCCGATCACCAAGACGCGCCCAATCGCTCGCGCAGGCTGATGCAATGATACGGATCCGTTGCGATCGAGTCTCTCTCGATGCGCCAGTATCGCTCGTTAGCACCAGTGCGGCCGCGCCATCACTCAATGGACTGCAATCCATCCTATTAAACGGTCATGCCACGACCGGCGACGCCAGCACATCTTCAATTGTCGACGCCATTGGTAGATGTGCGTTTGGATTAGAAAGGGCGTTGTGCCGGTTCTTGACGGCAACGGCTGCAAGTTCGCGTTCGCTGCCAGCGTACCGCCTGATATGTTCTGCCGCAGAAAGTGCATAGAGCGCGGCAGCCGATGCTCCAAGAAACCCATCGACCTCAGCATCGAATGACAAGCCATAGACCAGCCCCACGCCCGTCTTCTCGAGATGGCTTGCAGCGTCGTCAAAGCCAACGACCAGCACACGCGAATAGAGACCGCTCAAAATATGATGCACGCCGGTACGAACCGCGAGCGCGCCGCTCGCCCCACCGCCTTCCACACGAACCGCCGACACATAAGGCAACCCGAGATCGCTAGCGACAACTGGCGCAGGATTGACCTGAAGTGAAATGAGATCGCTCTCGGAGGCGACAATCAACGCATCAATATCGCAGGGCGCGAGGCCTGCATCGGCAATGGCATCCAGCGCCACCTTATGGGCGCGGTCTCGCCAGGTACTCCCGTCCTTGCTGCGCTGAAATTGAGTTATGGCGCCGCCGGCGACAACCGGCCAATTGGCGCGCGATGGGTTCATTTTTTCTTGCCCAGACCAGGATCGGCAATCGTATTGGCAGTCCCGGATAGGTAATCAAGCAATACCTGCACGATGATCTCCGTCATAATGGCTGAGCAGCGCCTACTCGGCAGCTGCTGTACGCGCGGGCTCCGGATTGAGCTCTTTGAGCCGCGGCATCACTTCTTTCCCAAACAGCCGAATGTTATCCATCGTATCGGCGTGGCTCAAATGACCGCCCTGGCCGAAGAACAACAGGTGCCCGAAGCCACCGACTCGGTCGTTGAACGCCTTGATCTGCTCGTAGACATCATCCGGCGTTCCGGCAAACACCGTATCCGACGCGAGAAACTGCTCGACCGTCGCCGTGCGCGCGTCGACCGGATTACCTTGCTGATCCTTGACCAGCGAGTTCGTCGCCCCTTTCAGCATAGACACATTGGACATCGTCGAATTATAGCCAGGTGGGTTGGTGTAAGGCTCAGCAACGATGCCCGCAGTGCGCACATAGTCCGCGACTTGATCCGCGCGCCGCAGCCCCTCGGCCCGGGTCTCGCCAACTCCGATGCAGGCAGCAAACGCAAATCGGTCCGGTCCAGCCTCCCAACCAAGCTCCCGAGCGCGCCCGCGATAAGCATCGAACATCGGCTTTGCAACACTACCAGCCAGCAGTGTTGCGATCACATGGCCGCGCTCAGCGGCCATGACGCCACTCGCAGTGCTCAGGCCTGTCATCCAGACAGGTGGCGTCGGCTGCTGGATCGGCCGCGGCCAGATGTTGACCTTGCGATACTGAAAGTATTCGCCCTCCCAGCTAAACGGCCCATCCGTCGTCGACATCGCCTTGATGATCAGATCATGCGCCTCCCAATAGCGCCGCATCAGACGTGCCGGATTGGCGTTCGCCGGATGAATCTCGTAGGGCGCGCCCTTGACCAGTCCCATCTCCAGCCGACCGCCACTCAGCACGTCAAGCCATGCCATCTCTTCGGCGACACGCACCGGATCTGGCCGGTTCGCAATCGGATTACCAAGCGCCAGCAGTCGTGCCTTCTTCGTCTCGCGCGCAATGACCGAGAGCGCCATCGGCACAGAAATCGTCATGCATGTCGCCGTCGCGTGATGCTCATTGACCATGATGTCGAGACCCGCATCGTCGCACGCGGCAAACTCATCGAAATACCTATGCAGCAGCTTGTGCGCGACATCCGGATCGACATTCTCGCTCGGAAACTCCACGCGCAACGAGCCACGTTTCATGCCTTCATCCCAGGACGGGTGATAGGCCATCTCAGAAAAATACCAGACACGCATCGGCGCACCTCCAGGGTTCGAACTTGTATTCAGCTGGCAAAATCGGTGACATGTTCCGCAAAAGCTTCCGCCTGCTCCCACGCCGGATAATGCCCACAATCATCGATCGTCTCGAATGCTGCTCCCGGGATCTCGGCCGCCCAGGCCTTGCCGTAGGTCGGCGTCACGATACCGTCGTTCGCGCCCCAGAGCATTAGCGTTGGCTTGTTGATCCGGTGCAGCCAGCGCTTCAGTCGTGGATTGTGCATGTAGGGCTTCCAGCCGAACAGCGCCAACGCTTCGCGGCCTTGCACGATACCTTGCAGCTCGTCGTCGGAAAGTTTCTTTGGATCGAACGGATCTCGTTTTGGGTTCGCCCACGCCTTGTCCAGATACGCCTGCCGCGACAGCGAATGCATATCGGTGATATCTCGCTCATCGCGACCGCCAACTTTAATGCCGAGCGGCGCGGTCAACACGATCTTCGCGAACGCATTCGTATTGCGCACCGCCATCTCGGCGGCGATCCAACCGCCGAAACAGCTCCCAACGAGCACCGCGTCCTTGAGGTTCATCCGCTGCGCCAGATCAAGATAGAGATAGGCCAGATCATCGACGGTCCCGACCCAGTCCGGCAGCGCGGATCCACCCCAGCCGGGATGTGCTGGCGCAATCACGCGGAAACGCTGAGCCAACAGATCAAGCCAAGGCCGATCCGCCCAGAGGCCCTCGCCAGCATGCAGAAACAGCAGCGGTTGGCCGGCACCGCGCTCTTCAATTTCCAGGTCAACGCCCGAAACAGTGATCTTCGCCATTTCCGGCCCTCGCTTTTGTCAAACTGGTGATTCCAGCATGGTCTGCTCCTCCAGCCAATTCAAGCACGCACCGGATATCGAGCCCCATCGTGCCAATGGTCCAGCGATGCTCACGCAAAAAACCCCGCCGGCTTGCGCTGACGGGGTTGATTTAAAGGAAGTGAGATTAGCTGCAATATTTCCGGCCATGGCGCCAGAAGCAATCGCGGTAGTAGTGGCGTGGACCCCAATAGTGATGGCGCTTCCAGCGGTGATGACGGAAGCCGCCATGACGGCGAAATCCACGATGGCGACGAAAACCACCAGCCCGGCGGAACCCGCCACCGCGGCCACGGCCACGAACTTCAACGATGTCTGATACGGCTTCGGTCTGAGTAGCTGCCGGTTTGGCGATTGCCATAGCGGCGGATGCAGGGGCTTGCATGCCAACCATCAGGGTGATTGCGGCAGCGGCTGAGATGATCAGTTTCTTGAACATTGTGAAATTTCCTTGGGTCTGAGCGTGTGCTCGGTTAGGTCTATGTTTTTGCCGGGGTGTTTGTTGTTGCCCGGCGATGAACCCAACATGCCGCCTTATCTGGTTCGATGTTGTGGGCCACGCCACACGCCTGGAGAAAATTTATCGGTCGACATTTTCATCGCGCCGATCCGCTGTACCAGGTGGTCGCCACAAGAGACGATGCGATGATGACGGCACGCGCGCACCACGCGCTAGGAGCCAGAACGCTTCCATTGGCAAAAAGAAGCATCTGTCACTGTGAGCATTGTCTGCGCAATAGCGCTTGCATCGGCCATACCGCTCGTCGAGAATAATCGGGATGCGTTCGGCATGCCTCGCAGTTGATCAATCAATGGTGAAAGACATTATGACTGAAACAAGCGAGTTCAAACCGAACACCTTCTTTGTCGAAGTGTCAGGAGCTGGCCTCCCCGAGGTCGATGGTCTCTTTGTTCCCTCCACTGCACCTCCGACCGAATCTGAATCGGGAACCGTTTCCAGTCTCGGTTACTGGAACGGCAAAATGGCGTGGGATCGCGCCGATGGTCAATCGGCCAGAAGCCCGGCTCTCTCCTACTCCAACAGCTACAAATCATGGAGAATTTGCCGTCTCGACGGTCATCTCGCCTACGACTTCACGAGCGAAGATGAGATGCCGCCAACGGAGGATGAATGGCATGTTTATAAAATGGGAGTAGCACCAGCGCCAAAAGTTGTGCTCCACCACCACGACCCGAGGCAGCCCTGCCCCAGGCCCAACGTTGTCTTTGTCCTCGGAGGACCCGGCGCTGGAAAGGGGACGATGTGTGAGCTCGCCGAAACTCAGCTTGGCTGGACCCACTTGTCGACCGGAAATCTGCTCCGCTCCGAGCGCGAGGCTAGAGGTCCGACTGCTGCGACGATCGAAGAATTCATGACCGCTGGAAAGTTGGTGCCCAACGAAATCGTTGTCACGCTGCTCAAGAACGCGATGGAAACTGTCACAAGAACGACCGGCAAGAACAACTTCCTCCTCGACGGATTCCCCCGCTCGCTAAACAACATGGATGCCTGGCACGAGATTTTCGGTCAGGAAACTGAACTGCCCAAAATGTTGTACTTTGAGTGCCCCTACGCTGTTCTCGAAAAACGCATCCTGGGCCGCGCGAAGTATTCAGGCCGCAGCGACGATAACGTCGAAAGCATGAAGCTAAGGTTCGATACCTTTAAGGCCGAGACCTTGCCGACCGTTGAGTTCTTCAGGAGCAAAAATAAGTGCGTCGATGTTGACACCAGTCACGACCGTGAGACTGTCTATCGCCACGTCGTTGGCAACCTGGCCGAGCACACCGATAGCAAACTCGCCGACCAACCGCTCACCGAGAGATCCGAGATACTTCTTGGCCTGAAACCATACTGAGGCGCTCCTCAGAAGCAGATCACGTATTGCGGGATCTTGAATTGAGGCGTTCTGGGAGAAGACACATGACATCGACAATGCACATAGCCTCGGCAAGACATGAGGCCTCAGCAAAACATGAGACATTGTCAGGAGATAAGCCAACGTGGCTGACGTTTGACTGCTACGGCACCTTGATCCAATGGGACGAGGGATTGCATGCAGCTGTGGAACAGATCCTTGCCAAGCAGAATTCAACTGACGTCGATGCCGAAACGCTCATCAAAACCTATGACAAATACGAGCACGAGCTTGAGCAAACACCGCCGCATCGTCGGTTTCGGGATGTCGCCGGGACAGGACTCGAGATGGCGATGAAAGAACTCGGCCTGGCATACGCGCCGGACGATATTGAAATCCTGACATCGAACATTTCGAAGATGCCGCCATTTCCGGAAGTGATTGATACGCTTGGCCAGCTGAAAGCTATGGGCTTCAAGTTGTGCGTCATTTCAAATACAGATGATGATATCATCGCAGGGAACGTCGCACAGCTTGGTGGACATATCGACCGAGTTATATCCGCTGAGCAAGCGCAAGCTTACAAGCCGTCGCGCAAGACGTTTGAATTCGCGCACGATGCAATTGGTGCGGGCATAGATGATATCGTGCATATTTGTGCAAGCCCTCATTTGGACCTGGCAGCTGCGCGAGACGTTGGTTTCCGATGTGTCTGGATCGATCGAGGGACAGGACGCAAGCCGTTGCCTGACTACACGCCTCACTCAGTATTGCCGACGCTGGATCGTGTGCCGGATCAATTCCGCGAGATCGGCTGGGGGTGAGGTGGACACGCCTTGCAGCCTTTGGTCGTCAACTTTTGACGATCTAGAAGATCCGAAATTGAGCGAAGCTAAACGCACACTATGAGTGATCGGCTGTCGATGGTTGCACACCAGACTTTAGAAGATAAAGCCAAAACCAGGCTATAGGACCGTCGTCGTCTCATATAACGACCCCGGTCGAGGGGAAGGAAAACGAAATGAAAATTGGAATTTGTGGTGCCGGAGTGGGTGGGCTTTCTGCGGCGATAGGCTTGTTATCATTGGGCTACGAAGTAGATGTATTTGAAAGGGCTCCCGACGTCAGAGAAACAGGTGCTGGCTTCAATCTTTGGCCAAATGCCGGGCGAGCAATTTACGGCCTCGGCCTTCGCGAGCAATACAATGAGATTGCAGTTAAACTTGACCGCTACATTGAGCTTGATCCTGAAGGCAAGCAGCTTTTTTCGACTGATACGAGCAATTGGCCAGAGAAATATGGTGCTCCTGCAGTCGGGCTCTATCGACCAGATCTAGCCCTAATGTTAGGCGACGCCGTAGGTCTGGAGAGGATCAAATTCAACCACGACGTGGTCTCTGTAGAAAATGCAGGTGACAAGGCGATTTGCAATTTCAGCAATGGCGAAACCTATGAAGCCGATGTCATCATCGGCGCCGATGGCATCAATTCCAAAGTCCGCGAGCAATTGATTGGCGGCGTAACTTTCCGCCCTAACGAACACTATGCATATCGCTTCCGTTCAGTTCTTGACCTAAACGACGTCGATATGGACCCCGCCGCACAAACAGGGTTTTACGCGGCAGGGGGCTGGTTGTCCTTTATCCCAATTGGCAAAGGAAAGGCGTATTGGTTTGGATCGGTATCGGGTGCAAACACCTTCGAAGACTTCATCGAGTTTTTCAGCAGTTGGACCAAAACACCTATTCCAAACACACTCAGCAACACGTCGAGAGACTTGCTGGTGCAAAGCCCGCTACTCGATGTTGACGGAGTTCCTTATAAGTGGACACAGGGGCGCATCACTCTTATTGGCGACGCGGCCCATCCAATGATGCCCGATATGGCTCAGGGGGCGAGCCAGACGTTTGTCGATGCGCTGGCACTAAGAGACGCATTCGCCAACAACCAGGATGTTGATCAAGCTTTGCGCGACTACGAAACGAACCGTCGACCGGTTGCTAACGCGGTGGTCAAATGTTCGCAAAAAGGATTGTTCCTCGGTCGGAATAAAGTGGATCCGATTGCGATACGTTATCAAAACGAGATCGAACCTGTAGCTGCGTGATATCAAACTGGCGACGAAACAAAACACAGGCGGAAGCTGCATAGTCGTCCATCGCAACGCTTGAAGCTGGAGCTCTTTGCCCTTTGCCTGATGCAGCGCCTGCGCCACTCGCGAAGGGATATGATCGCTTTTTCAAATGCACAGGAACTACCAATGCCTCACCAAACAAAAAAATTCACAGACAGCAATTGGAGTTGGAAGACAACCTCTCCATTTTCTCAAGCTGTAGAAATTGGAGATCAGGTTTTCATCAGCGGACAACAAGCGTTGACCCATGATGGTGAGCTAGTCGCGCCAGGGGACATAGGCTCACAAACGCGATGCGTTTTTGAAAACATGAAAGCAACACTCGCAAGTGCTGGATTAAAACTAAGCGATCTTGTGCGTCTTAACACTTACTATGTGTTTGACGGAGCAGATGAGGATGCAACCAAATACTGGGAAGAGATGACCAAGGTTCGCCTTGAATATTTCCCCGATCCGGGGCCGGCGGCAACTGCGGTTCGAATTAAGGGAATGCCTTATCAAGGGCAACTCATTCAAATTGAAGGAATTGCTCTGCGCGGTGCTTCTCGATCCAACCGCAAACGCATTATGCCCAAGGACAGCTGGGATTGGAGTATCCCTGTGCCGCTCTCGCAAGGTTGGGATGCTGGCGATCGAGTTTACGTTGGAGGCCAGATTTCTTCCGACAAGAATGGAGCCTCCGTCCATATTGGCGACTTAAGCGCACAAACCCGCGCAATTTACAATTTCATTGGCAATGTCCTGAAGGAAGGAGGGTCATCATTCGAAGATGTCGCGCATATCAAAATATGTGTGAAATACGCCAGCACAGAGCCTGACGGAATTTCATTCTTGGACAGAATTCTAGATGTAACCAAGGAATACTTTGGATCCAGTGGCCCAGCCGTAACCTGTTTCGGAGTTGATCTGCTTTATCCTGGGCTTGATCTCGAAATCGATGCCATGGCTTTTAAGGGCACCCAGGAGCGCACATCAATTGGAACCGCACTGACAAAGGTTCATGATGGTTATTTTTCTGACTGTGTAAGCACGTTGGGTGAAATCTGGATTGGTGGGCAAGTCGCACAAGGTCTTGACGGCGCGGTCATGGCACCAGGCGATATAGAACAACAGTCAAGGATCGTATTTGAACGCCTCAAAGACGCTTTAGTGCCATCGGGCGCGACGCTTGATGACATCGTGAAGTTGAATTTATTCTTCGTGTCCGATGGCAATGACGTCAGTGAAGAACTCCATGCAGCGATGGCCGCTTGGGCAGAAATGGCCCCTCATTCCACCCCAGCCATGACACCAGTAAGGGTCTATGAATTGTCCCAACCGGGACTGCTTATTCAGGCAGATTGCATCGCCATGAAGCCAACTTAGTATCGCTTGGAAATCCAAACATTTAACCGGGAGACGTAAAAATGATCAAAAATCCAGTGCCATGGCCCAACGGTGCCAAAGTAGCCTGCGCCATCACATTTGATATCGACACAGATAGCATCCTCCACCTTGAGCATCGCGAAAGGGCGCCAGATATGATGGCGACGATGTCATGGCTTAAATATGATCTGGTCGCCATTCCAAGAATTCTCGATATGTACAAGCGCTATAACATTAAGCAGACATTTTTCTATCCGGCGTGGTGCATGGAGCAATACCCCCACCTTGTCGAAATGATTTTGGAAGGTGGACACGAAATAGCAGCGCACGGCTATCTGCATGAGAACCCAAACAAGTTGAAGCCAGAAGAAGAGCTCTATTGGTTTGATCGCCAAATTGACGTCATCAAAAAAATGACTGGAAAAAGCCCGAGAGGGTGGCGTGCGCCGCTCTACAATTATTCCAAAAGCTCGATCGATTTCATGATTGATAAAGGAATGATTTATGACGCCAGTTTGATGGGTGATGACATACCCTATGTAATGAAAACTGACAAAGGTCAGATTATTGAGCTTCCCACACAATGGGCGATGGATGACTGGCCGCACTTCACCCACGCGCCTGATATGCACTACATGATGCCGATCAAATCACCCGATGAAGCCATGAATGTTTTTATGTCTGAATTCGAAGCAATGCGGCGACATAAGGGGCTCTGGATTACTGTTTGGCACCCCTTTGTATCTGGGCGTCTCGCACGGTGTGAACGCATATGTGAGATGATCGAGTACATGCAAAACACTGGCGACGTCTGGTTTGCAACAATGGAAGAAATAGCTATGCATGTTCAAAAATGCATAGACGATGGATCTTGGACACCGCGCATTGATAAACTGCCTTATTACGACGGACCTATTCCTGAACTTCAGGATGGCACGCTCGCCTAGACTATCCCCCAAGTGCACAGAGAACTCTCATCTGACTTAGCGGCACACGATTAAACAAAATCGTGTGCCGCTAAGTCAGATGGCTCGGATTGTAGGATCTGCGATCCCGCTGAGAACGAGCCGCGCCTACTGATCCAGGGGGCGACGCAAACACGCCACGGCTCAAAGAAGCAGGCACTCGGATATAAAGGGGGAGTGGTGCCGCATAGGTGACTCGAACACCTGACCCCGGCATTACGAATGCCGTGCTCTACCAGCTGAGCTAATGCGGCACACCGAAGCGTGAGCTGGAACGCAGTCAGATACTCTGATCGCAGCTGCTTTGCAAGACCGCTTTATAGACAAATCACCGCAAAACAAACTGCAGGCCAATCGCATATTGGCCGCAGACCAGTTTCGCAGCCAGCTTAGCTCTTCTTGCTATCGGCCACGGGGCCTGGGTCGTCTGGGGCACGCGGCGACACAAAGATCTTTGGCTCAGCAGGAGCGCTGACAGCTGCCGTTGCTTTTTTGGACGTCTCTTTCATCAACACAACTTCCGCGTCTGCCGCAGCAGCACCGCGCGCCGTACCTCTACCGTTTGTGTCATTTTTCTGAGTGGCAGCCCCTTGGGTGGTCAACTGAGCGGCAGGCTTTGCCTCAGACACGCTCGGCGGCGGCGGCCCAACGTCAACGACCTTCATCACAGGCGCGCGCTCGGCCTTGGCTGGCGCCGGCGCAGCCACAGGTGCGGTCGAAACAACTTTCACGACCTCAACCACTTCGGCATCAACGGCTCGATCAACCTTGGACGCGGAGGAAGGCTTAGGAGGCACGGCAGCAGCTGCCGGTTCGGCGACAACAGCGACCGTTTCCGTGTCTGCTTTCGTTGAGGCAGCCGTAATGGCGCTTGCAGCAATCGCCGCCTCTGTCGGAGCGCCAACCCGGACAAGCTCTTCGATTTTCTGTGCCAACAGATCTTTATCCCGAGGCTCGGCAACCTCAACGGGAACGCGCCACTGAAATGCATCGAGTGCACCGGTGACGGGTGATACCGCAGCCCAATCATCAGCCACGATGCCATCCGCCGTCCAGGCTGGATCACGCGGCGCATTGACGGCACGCGCCAACCACTCGCGGACACCGCCCGCGTTACCGGTTTCACCTTCGATCCGTGCCATCAACGTACAGACACGTTGCGTCAGCCGGTTGTCTGTCAACGGCTCCAGTGCGGTGCGGGCCTTGTCAAAGTCCCGCGCTTCAATCGCGGCATTGGCCAGTGCGATCGGGCTCTCAAGCATATTGGGCGCCATCGCCGCCAACTTAGTGACGCGCTCAAGCCGGTCTTTGGGGCTATCCCCGAGCCGGGCGTAGGCATAGGCAATAGCAAGGTCTGGATGCGGTGATTTTTTCCAGGTCTTCGCGATCACTTTGACCGCTTTCGGCGTGCTGCCGCGAGCCGCGAGAATACGGCCGGCGATAGCTGCTGCAGGGATCAGATCCGCTGCAAGGTTATGCGCCTCCAAGGCCAAGCTCATCGCGCGCTCAGGATCGCTCTCTTCGGCGGCCTGCGCCTGAGCCGTGAGCAGGATCGCGCGTTTACGATCAGCCGCAGTTTTCTCAATGTGACCATTCTTGCGGGCAATCGACAGCGTTTCGAGAGCGCCAACCCAATTGTGCTGCTTGCTTTGGATGCCAAGCAACGCATCAACCGGCCACGACAGCTTTGGATTGAGTTTTAGGCCACGCTCGGCAAACTGCTGCGCCGGTTCGCGCTCGCCTTCTTTCTCAGCTTCAAGAAACAGCCCACGAAGACCCAGCTGCTCGGTGTCGGGCGATGACAGCATCGCCTCGAATATACGCCGTGCCGTGGTTTGATCGCCTGACAGTCGCGCGGCCTGCGCACGCAGCAAGTGTGTCATCGGTTCGTTTGGTAGCGATTTGCGCGCCTGGATCGCATAGCGTGTGGCCAGCGCGCGATCACCTGCACCAATCGCAATCATGCCACTGGAGAGCGCTTCCAGGCCATGTTTCTCGCGCCGTCGATTAAAGAAATTGCCGATCGACGCGGGACTTTGCCATACGACACGTACAATCGACCAAAGCAATATCGAGAGACCAACCAGAACGGCCAGCGACACCACGGCGGTAAATACCGTGATGCGAACCTCATATCCTTCCCAGTTGATCAGCATCTCACCGGGCCGATCAGCAAGCCATGCAAGGCCCGCCGCCGCCGCAACGATGAGGATCAAAAATACGGCTAAACGCAACATGGTCTGGGTCCTACCATCAGAAAACATCTTTCCGCCGAAACGGATAACTCGTCAGCTGCGCGAACAGCCTAGCTTTTATCGTCCAGTGCCCCGCCGCCAAGCGAAGCTTTGAGCTGGTTCTCGATCTTTGCGATAGCTCGGTCAACGCCCGCGCGAGCCGCAAGTTTGCTCATCCAATCCTTAGCCGGCACTTTGGCTTCGGCCGGCAACTTTTCGGCGAGCGACAGCGCACCGGTCGTGTCACCATCCTTCAAACGCTGCTCAATCCGTGCGACCGCAGCTTCGGCCGTATTCTCTTTGGTTGGTACATCCGTGCGGCGCACCTGCACGATCGATTTTGCAGCGGCAAACAAACGGTTGATCCGCGAGTCATCCTTCGATGCATCTTGCGCATTGATGATATCGAACGCGACCTTGCTGAACTGACGCGTCAACGCCTGGCTGGATGGCACACCATCGCCTTTGTGGGTTTCAAGAGCGCTGAAGTCGATCGCATCACCGGCGACTTTTTTGACATCTGCAAGTTCGGCAGCATACGGCGCGCCGCGATCAAGAACCCGCTTCAGATTTGACAGCTCAAGCGACAGCACAATTCGTTCGGCGTTCTGTTTCCGAGCGGTTTCGCTGGCAAGCACGGAGCCGAGGCTCTTTTCGATTGAGGCAATTTTCTTAGCAACCGGCGCAATGGCGTTCTTCAAGTCAGCCGGGCGGGCAACCTTGGCCAGCTCCTGGTCCAGGCTGCCTTTCAGTGTATCTAGTTCAACCTTGAGCTCGGCTGCTTGCTCACTAACCGCGCGGGTCGTTGCAGCGAGTTTGTCACTCGCCGTTTTCAACACCACGGAGCGCTGCTCAAGACGAGCTGTGTCGGTTTTGATCTCAGACACTTCGCGATTGAGCCGCTCGGCGCCGGCAACCGCCTTCGAGCTGGCATCAGCCGTCGTCGCGACCCGAGCATCCATTTCGGTCAAGAGACCTTTGCGTAAAGCACTGATCTGGCTGTTAAGCGAGCCTTCAAGATCAGCAAACTTGGCAGAAAACTGCGCCAGCGGTGCGATGCCCGTCGGTCTACCGTTCGCGCCTGTTGCCGATGACAATGTTGAAAGCGCACTCTCAAGCTTGGCCAGGCGTGCGCGAAGTGCTGTCGGTTCAGGCACATTGGTGTTTGTGGATGCATTGCTTGAATTGCCTGTGGTGACCGCAGAGCGCGCCTTCGTCACATCGCTCGTCAAACTGGCGACTTGTTGGCCAAGCTTATCCAACTCAGCCAGACGCTTCTGAGCTGCCTCGACTTTGCCGGACAACTGATCGACATCTGCTCTCAAGTTATCGGTATTGCCACTCGACGCAGGCCTGGCTTCCAGCGCTGCAAGGCGTTGCTCAAGTACAGCTGGCATCTTCGGCGGCTGCGTCAGCGAGAGGCCAAGCTGCTGACCAACCGGTTCGGCTGCAAAAAGCGCAATACCACCGCCGACAACCCCCGCCGCCAAATGCGACACCGTTGAAAAGAAACCGCCGCCTGATCGACGCGGCGCAGGCTTGGGCGAATTCGACCCACCGGCACCAGACTTGGTATCCGATGGCTTGCTGCCAGACGTCTTGGTACTTGAGGATTGAGCACTTCCCGTGGCGGCAGTCGTTCCTGACAGCGCACCTGCGGATGATTGACCGCTGCTTGTCCCCGTTGATGCGCCGCTTGATGCACCAGTTGCTGTCGAAGTCTTATCAGCACTGCTTGGTGACTTAGCAGCACTGCCAGACGCGCTCGCAGGCGGTGGCGTGGCAGACGCCATTTTGGCAGCCGTTGAGGTTGCCGCCGGAGTGCCGGATCCAGACGAGCCAGCTGGCTTTGCAGACGATGAACCAGGCTCTTTCCAGTTCGGTGCGCCCTTTAGGTTCGAGGTCGAAACACCAGGCTTGGCACCGCCAGATCCGCCAGCAGATCCGCTGCGCACTTCCGTTGCTTTTAAATCCAACAATGGCTTTGGCTTCTTTCCCGAAGACGCCCCTGGGGATGTACTGTCGTTCGGTTTGCCGCCTGAGCTGTCTTTCTTGTCTGCCATTCTACTCAACCCTTGAAACTCAAAATCGTTCTCGATCATTGACACGTCGCGGGATCAGCCTGGATGGCGATCGCACTAACGTTTGGTCAAAGATGCTTGTTTTGTCGAACTGGTGCCGGCGGTTCGCCTGATCTCACTTTGTTCATCATGTAATCCAGGTCCGTGATGCAATCTAGCAACGAACTAGAAAATTTTAAGCCATGAGGTTGATATATCAGATATCTCACCATCGCTGAGCTCTGATCATACGTAGTCCTCAATCAAGCCAAATTTTCGAGCGAACCCCGTTTTCAGGCGAGCCTAGTTTTAGATCAAGATAAACAGTCATCGGGCACTAGTTTGCAGCCGATGCACCTGTCAACGTAAGCATTTCGTCAATATTAGGGACAGATGATGATTTGACGTTAATAGGTTGCAGCAGCGACAATCTAGCGGCAACTGATTCCGATAAGCAAAAGTGCGTCATACTTCTTGCGAACGGAAGTAAGTATTCTGTTTTCATAATAGAAGTGTATGCTTCAGCAGTCCGGCTCGACAACAACATGACCCCTTCTATTCGCCTATTTTTGATGTTGTGAAGTAGTATGTCGCTCAGTGTCTCAGTCTGAATCGCTCGGTACAGTATTGGCTGAAAAACATGGTACCCAAGGTGGCGTAACTCTTCACACAGATTATATGCGACGTTTTCAGCTGAAAGGTGAACCAGAGCGCCATCGTTAATGTTTGCGACGTTAAGGATGAGCGTAAGCAACGCGCTCGCGTTCGACGGCCCCTCGATGACGGTCTCGAACCCCATCGCCTCAGCTGCCTGAGCCGTACCGCGGCCGACGGCAAACAATGGCAACTCCTTACATGCTGCCTCTTCCGGGCGACCAACCAGAGCCCGCAACGCATTTCGGCTTGTTGCAATCAGCGCCTGCGCTTCATCCAGCTCAATCGGCTCATCGTGAAGGTGTTCGATGCGAAGCAACGGCTCCAGCGTCACCTCATGTCCTTGAGCGATCAGCTGAGCGCGCAAACGTCCGGCATCTTCAAATGGCCGCGTCACCCAAATGTGCATGAGATATCGGCCCCTTAGAAGAAGTCGTCGCCGGCAGCTGCGCGAAGCTCTTCAGCAGCCTCAACGGCCAAACGCACGGCAGCTGCCGGCGTGCCCTGACGCGTCGCCTTGAAACACCGCGCCCCATCAGTCGACAGGATTTCACCGCGAAATAGAAAGCCAGCCTCGGAAAGCTCACCAAGGCCCGCAATCGGCGTGCGGCATGAACCGTCTAGTTTCGCAAGAAAGGCACGTTCAGCGGTGACGCATAGCGCCGTTTCCTGATGGTTGAGTGGCGCCACCAGATCGCGCACCTCAGCATCACTTGAACGGATATGAAGCGCAATGGCGCCTTGCGCAACAGCTGGCAGCATATCATCGACCAACACGTCATGGAAAAAAGCTTCATCATACCCAAGCCGGTTCAACCCAGCGCGCGCCAGAAAGGTTGCATCGGCGACGTTGTTCGCCAGTTTGTCGAGACGAGTTTGGACGTTGCCTCGAAAATCAACGGGTTCGATTGCCGGGTTCAGGAAAACCGCCTGTGAACGCCGCCGCAGCGAGGACGTGCCAAGCTTGGCGCCAGCAGGCATTTCGCGCACAGAGTTGAATTTGCGCGAGATAAACACATCACGCACATCTTCACGCTCAAGAATTGCGGCAAGCTCGGTGCCCTCTGGGATTGCGGTCTCGACATCCTTCAGCGAATGCACCGCGATATCGATCCGATCATCGATCAGCGCCTGCTCAATCTCCTTCGTAAACAGCCCCTTGCCGCCAACTTCCGAAAGTGGCCGATCCTGGATCCGGTCACCGGACGTCTTGATTTCAAGGATCTGGCTCTCACCTGCACTGTCGCCGTGCAAGATGCGTAATTTATCCGCGACCTCATGCGCCTGTTGCAGCGCCAGGATTGAGCCGCGCGTACCAATTCTGATCATGTCCAGAGCCCTCGCGGAGGTGCGCACCTGAAGCTTGGCCGATGCCGCCGATTGTTAAGCGTCATACATGCCCGCATCGTGAGTGGTTGGCAAACAGGCAGCAGCCGTGCAAAACGACGCATGACTTCCAGTGCTCCCATAATTCAATCGCCCAAAACCGAATGCAAGGCTGAGCGACAACCTCGCAAAGCCGCAGCACTCGTACTTGGTGTCGAAACGAGCTGCGATGAAACAGCCGTTGCGGTGGTCAAGCGCTTGCCCGATGGCAGCGGTGCAATTCTGTCCAACGTCGTGCGTTCCCAGTGGGAGCAACACCGGCCCTTCGGCGGTGTTGTGCCCGAAATCGCAGCCCGCGCGCATATTGAGTGCATATCGGATATCGCCAGCGAGGCACTGAAAACAGCCAACACGCAACTGACTGACATCGACTGCATAGCAGCGACCGCTGGTCCGGGCCTGATCGGCGGACTGCTGGTCGGCTTGACCTTCGCGAAATCGATCGCCTTGGCGCACGACAAACCACTGGTCGCAATCAATCATCTTGAGGCGCACGCCCTCACCGTCGGGCTGACTGATAGCATCAGACCACCCTATCTGCTGCTGCTTGTTTCAGGCGGCCACACACAAACCGTGCTGGTCCGCGATGTCGCCGATTACCATCGCATCGGCTCAACTATTGATGATGCACTTGGTGAGGCTTTCGACAAAACCGCCAAGATACTGAGCCTTGGCTTTCCAGGCGGCCCGGCGGTCGAAGCGGCAGCGCTCAACGGCGATCCACAACGCTTCGCGTTTCCAAGACCCCTACAAGGTCGGAAAGAGCCACATTTTTCATTCGCCGGCCTCAAGACCGCGGTACGCCGCGAGGCTGAGCGCCAACAACCGATCAACGATCAAACCATCGCCGACCTGACAGCCAGCTTCGAAGCAGCCGTATGCGACAGCGTTATCGACCGGGTCAAGTTGGCGCATCGAATGGCGGTCGTCGAGATTGGTGAACCGGACGCTCTGCCGATCGTTGTCTCAGGTGGCGTCGCAGCGAACAAACGCTTGCGCTCGGCACTTGAAAAGTTTGCAACAACCATTGACGTGCCGGCAATCTTTCCGCCGATATCGCTGTGCACGGACAACGGTGCGATGATTGCCTGGGCCGGCGCCGAACGTTTCGCGCGCGGTCCTCTCGCAGGCGGTCTCGACACATCCGCGCGGGCGCGCTGGCCGTTGGATGAAAGTGCTGCACCGATTATCGGCACCGGCAAACACGGACCGAAAGCCTGAGCAAGCGCGGCCATGTTATTGAAGGCCAGATCACTGAAAGGAATGCAAATGCCGTATAGCAGAATCGCGGTGATTGGCGGGGGCGCCTGGGGAACGGCATTGGCACACGTGCTATCGCTGCAGGGCCACAACGTCACGATCTGGGCGCACGAGCCGGAAACCGTTCGGGAAATTCGTGAGCACCGCACCAATCAGGTGTTCCTTGCCGGCATTTCGCTCGCTCAGAACCTTGAGGCAACGAGTAGTTTTAGCGATCTCAGCGAAACGGATGTTTGTCTTCTCGTGCCGCCCGCACAGCATTTGGGCGCGATCGCAGGCGCCCTCAAAGACCACCTACCATCAACGACGCCCCTGGTGATCTGCTCGAAAGGCATCGAACAATCAAGCGGCCGCCTACTTGGCGAAGTCTTGGAAAACGCAGCACCCGGCATGACCATCGCAGCGCTTTCCGGGCCAAGCTTTGCAAGCGACGTGGCGCGCGGCCTCCCAGCAGCCCTGACCGTTGCCTGCGCTAACGAAGCAATCGGCGAAGAAATCGCCCGCTCGCTTGGATCGCGTAACCTTCGGCTCTATTGGACCAGCGACGTTGTCGGCGTCCAGCTTGGCGGCGCCATCAAAAACGTCCTCGCGATCGCAGCCGGTATCGTCGACGGCAAACAGCTCGGCGCCAGCGCGCATGCAGCACTGGTAACCCGAGGCTTTGCCGAAATGCACAGATTTGCCTCAGCATTCGGCGCCGAGCCACAAACCATGGCCGGCCTTGCTGGTCTCGGCGATCTGCTGCTGACCTGTGGCAGTCCTCAGTCCCGCAACATGTCGCTTGGCCGTTCGCTCGGTCAGGGACAAACGCTTGCGGGCATTCTTGGCCAACGCCGCGCGGTCACTGAAGGTGTATTCACCGCTGCCGCCATGGCCAAGGTCGCCGACGAAAAAGGCATCGACGTGCCCATTGCACGCGCCGTGCATGCCATCGTTGAGGGGAAAATAAGCGTGGATGACGCCATTCAAGACTTGATGACTCGCCCGATCAAGCCCGAGAACGACATATCGCTATAACAACTTCCGCAACCGATAAGCCAACACCTCATGACCAAAGCACCGACGAAGAAGAAAGCTCCGGCTAAGAAGCCCAGCGCCAAAAAAGCTCAAGCCAAGCCGGCTGCAAAGAATGCAGCACCTGCGAAGAAAGCTGCCTCGGCGACGCCTGAGCGCAAAGGCAGCGCGCCGCTCTACTGGCTATTCAAATCTGAGCCGGACAAGTGGTCCTGGGAAATGCAAAAAGCCAAGGGCGCCGAAGGCGAGCAATGGGACGGCGTGCGCAACTATCAGGCGCGCAACAACATGCACGCGATGCGCATTGGCGACCTCGGGTTCTTCTATCATTCGAACAAAGGCAAAGAGATTGTTGGCATCGTTCGTGTCTGCCGCGAAACCGAACAGGACACGACAACAGATGACGAACGCTGGCAGTGCGTTAAACTTGAAGCGGTCTGCGATGTCGCAAAGCCGGTCACACTTGCAGACGTCAAGGCGAGTGAAATTCTCGCCGAGATGTCACTGGTGACGTCAATGCGTCTCTCGGTTCAACCGGTCACCAAGGGCGAATGGCAGATTGTCTGTAAGATGGCCGGCGTTGATCCAAAGAAGCTCGGATAAAATGACGCTGTGAACGCTGCGCGATCGATGGCGAATATGGATAACAAAGCCCAGCTTGCTGCCAAGCAGGCACCCATCCTCGGACGCCCATCTACAGCAAAGACAATATTACAGACAGACTATCGTTTTACGAAAGCTTCACACCAGCTTCAGACACCCACTCCATCGCCCGCCAGTGAAGCCATTGACTTCTGGAGTTCTTCGGCGCCTTGGGGAGTCAATCGCTTTAGAAGTGCTTGGTCCACTTTGATGGCTGCTTGCTCCGCCATTGTCAAAATTTCATGACCGTAATCTGTGACCGACACGGAATACGCCCGCGCATCATCTTTCGTTCGCTTTCTCGAAAGCAATTTCAGCTTCACCATGCGCCGGATGATATCGGCAATCGTTGAGCGATCAATACCTGTCACCTTTACGATTTGTGTCTGGCTGGTACCAACGTTTGCAGCTGCTGCCGCAAGCACCACAAATTGACGAGGTGTAAGTTTGCAGTCTTTCAATTCCGCGACGAACAATTCATCAGCCAACTGAGAGGCTCGATGAAACTGATGCATCAACGAAACGCCATGGCCATCAGCTGCGCTCAACTGCTGACCACCCAGTCCTTCGTTTGCGACCCGCTCATTTCCTACTCGTTCGTCCGCCAGATCCTCGTCTGCATTATATTGCAACATCACAGCATTTTCACTGGTCATGGTCTTTCCCATCAGATCAAACAAATATTCTCATGTCAGAGATTTTGGCGAAAAATTCTCATCAGATGACTAAAGATCGCGTCCCAGGGCGTGGTGTAACAGTGCTCGATTTCGGCGGCTTCGGCTGAAGTGAGCCCACAGGGCGAACGCAAGGCGAAGCCGCTTATCCACAGCCCGTCAGGGCGGTCATGGTCCGACTCAATGTTTGTTTG
>CAJQQK010000057.1 GCA_905480435.1 uncultured Hyphomicrobiaceae bacterium
GCGCGGCTACCGAAACAGCAAGACCTTGAAGGCCGTCACCTACCTTATAGCTGGCAAACTCGATCTCAGGCTACCCACTTGAAACGTCGGGGAGCCATTGTAAATCGCAAGACGTGCCTGCAGGCAGGCGTATCGTCCGGGATGGGCAGCAAACAAGGCAGCTGCCTTGCGCAATTGATCGCAAGCTGGAACATCTTCGGCATCAAACACGGCCACGAATTCACCTCGCGTCAGCGCGAGTGCCATATTGAGCGCCTTGGGCTTCGTGCGCGGCGGCAGATCGGGCACCACGATCGTGCGCATATGGGCTGGCAAATGCGCGCGCTCTGCAGCGATCCGGGTCGACATATCGCTTTCTTCAAGGATCAGCACAATGTCGAGCTTGGCGCGCGGATAATCGAGCGCCGCCAGCGCATCGATCAGATCCGGCAGAATGGCCGCCTCGCGAAACAGCGGCACTAGCACGCTGTAGGTTGGGAGGTCTCCATCCGCCAGTTTGGAGTCCGCAAGCTTTGGATCAGTGTGCGTCGATGCGGCTAGCGCCTTGTTGCGGGCCGGCGGCACAAGGGTTGCGAGAAGCAATAGAACGCGAAATGCGGCAACGCCCGCAAACACCACCGAGCTGCCGAACAGCGCGAGCGTGCCCGCAAGCGCTGGGGCAGTCACCAGCCCGCCGAGCATCAGGGCGCCGACGATATATTGCCACAACCACATGCGGCAGCCAGCGGACAGCTCCGTGTTCGATGCGCGTAGCGCCTCCACCGCATGGCGAACGACGCCGGCAGCCAGATCTTCATCAGGTGACACGTTGCGGTCGCCGGCAGCAGCAAACAGGATGGGGCTGCGGCCGATGTCTTGGGCTGAACGGACTGCTGCTGCCACGCCTGCCGGCGATTGGCCTGCTGCATCGATCAAGATGGCTGTCGGCGATGCGTGCGCGCTCGTGCTGTTGATGGCTGAAATGCCATGATGCTCTGCCAGCGCGCCGGCATATTGCTGCGGTGTCAGCCAGCCGTCGGCAAACAGCACACGCTGAGGTGACACCTTCAGATGCCTCGCTTCAGCAACGATGCGGTCCAATTGAGATTTATCGAGAGTTTCTGAAAGAACAAAGCGCAGATCGTCGGTCGCTATCGGCTCATTCAGCAGTGAACTGTCTATTTCTTGCAATGTGTCAGCGCTCAACTTAGAGCCAAAATTGCAGAAATATAGGCATGAGATATATCGATAATCACGTGCTATTTGTGTGGATATTAGTGCGCACACGGCCTTCAGTAAGCTGTCTACATGGGCTTGGGGAGGGCAATGCTGACGGCGGCGATAGGCTATGCTATGGCATTGCCGATGATGCTGAAAATTGGCGAAAAACCAATCGAGAGATGGCCTGTTTTGAATGGATGGGGGCTGAGTGGCAGCGCGTTAGGTCGGATTATGCGTCAGGCTGCTTGCCTGCTGGCTGTTCTCGCGGCTATGCAGATTGCGGCTCTCGGCGGTGCTGCGGCGCAGGATGACACGCCAAACGCGGCGAACGAGCCCATCTCAACGCAGCGTGCAGTCATACGTTTCCTAACGGCGAACGATTACCCGCCATTTAACTCACTTGATGAAGATGGTGTGCTGACCGGCCTCAATGTCGATCTCGCCCGCGCGATCTGCTTGGATCTGGCCACCACATGCGACATTCAGGCTCGGCCGTGGGCAGGTTTGCTTGGGGATCTCGCCAAGGGCCGCAGCGATGCCGTCATCGCAGCTCATCGGGTGACCGCTGACGCCCTTAAAAGGGTCGACTTTTCAAATCGCTACTTCTTCACGCCGGCGCGCTTTGCAACCCATCGCGACACCAGCCAGCTGGTGCCAACGCCACGTGGTTTGGATGGCTTGCAGGCTGGTGTTGTCGCCAATAGTCCGCACGAGGCGTTTCTGACCCGGCATTTCCGCAACACGCGGGTGAAGCGCTATAATACGCCTGAGTTGGCGCGCCTCGCGCTGCAGAACAAGCAGGTTGATCTCGTCTTCGATGATGGTATTGGTCTGGCGTTCTGGGCCAACGGCAGCCTATCGCGTGGTTGTTGCCGGCTGCTGGTTGGCGCTTACTTCGAGCCAGCCTATTTCGGAGATGGGCTGGCTATCGCCGTTGGCAAGAATGATCGTGCACTGCGTGGTCAGCTCAACGCGGCACTTCGACGGATCAAGCGCAGTGGTCGGTTCAACGAACTTGTTGAGCGCTATTTTCCGATAAAGGTGTATTAGAAGCCTCTTAGCACCACCGCGAAATTGCGATGCACCTTTATCCTTGGTGTGTCACAATTCTGTGCTTAGAATCTTTTCAAACGGTCGCATCGTAGTACATTAAGCTCTAGCTTCTGTTCGGGAGGAACAGGCTCCATGGCGCATTACAGGACCATTTTTATCTCAGATGTGCATCTTGGCACCCGTGCGAGTCAGGCGCCGTTTCTGATTGATTTTCTGAGCAAAAATGATGCTGATACCTATTATTTGGTCGGCGATATTGTTGATTTCTGGCGCATTAAGCGCGGGGCTGTCTGGCCTCAGTCGCATAATGATGTGCTCCAGAAACTCCTGCACAAAGTGCGCGAGGGCGCCAAAATGATCTACATTCCCGGCAATCACGATGAAGGTCTCAGAGACTATTGCGGCACTCAGTTTGGCGGTATCGAGATCCAGATGAATGCCATTTACGAGACCGCGGCCGGCAAGCGCTATGTCGTCATGCATGGCGATGAGTTCGATGTTGTGGTGCGATATGCGCGCTGGCTCGCATTGCTAGGCGACCGTGGCTACCAGTTTACGTTGGCACTCAATTACCCCCTCAATTTCATTCGGCGCCGGCTTGGTCTTGGCTATTGGTCATTGTCAGCCTATCTCAAGGGGCGCGTGAAATCAGCCGTGAACTTCATCGGCGATTTTGAAAACTCGCTTTCAGAAGAGGCTGCCCGCCAAAACGTTGACGGCGTCATCTGCGGCCACATTCATCGTGCCGCCTCCAAGCAGATCCATAACGTCCATTACGTCAACACCGGCGACTGGGTCGAAAGTGCCACCGCATTTGTCGAGCACCAAGACGGCACGCTGGAGCTGATCCGTTGGGCTGAGCAGATGGAAAACGACAAGATTCACGATCTATCGATCACAAAGATTGAAGCTGCCGCCTAGTGCGCTATAATACTCATGCACTCTAATATGTAACTGTTAAGGTTGAGGTTTTCGGCCATTCAGACAGCTTGAGGTGGCGGCTGAACGATGAAGATTTTGGTGGCGACAGATGCTTGGCATCCACAGGTCAACGGTGTGGTGCGCACCTATGAGCGCCTGACCGAGGAAGCAGCCGAGCTTGGCCACGAGATCACGCTGCTGACGCCGGCTGAATTCAATACCGTGCCATGCCCGACCTATCCGGAAATTCGCCTCGCTCTGCCGGGCTACAATTACGTCATTGACCGTCTCGATCTGATCAATCCCGACGCGGTACATATCGCAACCGAAGGTCCGATCGGCTGGATGACTAGGCGCTATTGCAGAAAGCGCGGTGTACCGTTCACAACGTCATTTCACACCCGGTTCCCCGAGTACGTATCGTCCCGCTTCGGCGTGCCGGCGAGCTGGATTTACGCATGGCAACGCCACTTCCACAATGCCGGCGAGGGCATGATGGTCGCCAGCGCCAGCCTCGCGCGCGATCTGGAAATGCGCGGCTTCGAGCGGATCATGCCTTGGACGAGAGGCGTTGACACGGAGCTGTTCCGCCCCCGAGACGTTCGCTTGTTTGGCTCAGACAAGCCCGTTCTCATCTATGTCGGACGGGTCGCGGTCGAAAAAAACATCGAAGCATTTCTCCGGCTTGATATCGACGGCCATAAGGTCGTCGTCGGCACCGGGCCTCAGCTCGAAGCCTTCAAATCGAACTACAGCGACGTCACATTCACCGGCAAGCTCTCGGGCGAAGCGTTGGCCGAAGCTTACGCGTCAGCCGACGTCTTCGTGTTTCCAAGCCTAACCGACACCTTTGGCATCGTCCTCCTCGAAGCAATGGCCTCGGGCGTACCGGTCGCGGCTTATCCCGTCACCGGCCCAATCGATAATGTCCAATCCGGCGTCACCGGCGTTCTCGATGAGGATTTGGCGGTAGCGGTACGCGGTGCCCTGGCGCTTGATCGCAGCGCCGTCCGTCAGGGCGCGCTCGGTTTCAGTTGGGAAAATGCAGCCCGGATGTTCATGGGGAATATTGAGCAGGCACTCTTCGCCCGGCAAGGCCGGCGCGTTCCGGCCCGCAAGAGCCGCCGTCGCCTCCTAAAGCGCCGCCGCCCTCAGGTTGGTTAAGTCTGCCTGAACAGTGTTCTTGTTATCCTCTTGGGCCTGGCACCCTCTCGGCTTATTCGAAGGCGGTAATTGCGGTGTGCTACGCCCTCGAATATTCACAGTTTTTCTGCATTGTACTGGATAATAAGAATGTGAGTGTTGTCGTGTTTGCCCCTGTGCTAGAGACAGCCGTCGTATTGAAATACCAATAAATAATGGGGTGGGTGATCGTGAATGTTGAGTTTAGGCCGCATGGTGCTGCCCGGGTGCTCGGAAAGTTCGAAGATGCCGACCGCACCGCAGCTGGCGAACAACGCGCGAGCGTGCCTCTTACCAAGCTCGACACGCTTTGGATCAACACCGGCACGTTGTGCAACATCGCGTGTATCAACTGCTATATCGAGTCGAGCCCGACCAACGATCGCCTTGAATACATCACCGCCGCCGAAGTTGCCTCCCTGCTTGACGAGATCTCTGGGCTGAAACTCGGCACTCGCGAGATTGGCTTTACCGGCGGCGAACCGTTCCTCAATCCTGACATGCTCGCGATGACTGAAGATGCATTGTCACGTGGTCATGACGTCTTGATCCTCACCAACGCGATGCAGCCGATGCAGCGCCCTAAAATTCGCGAAGGCCTGGCTCGGTTGGGTGAGATCTACAAAGACCGTCTCACCTTGCGCGTCAGCCTCGACCATTACACTCAGGCCCTGCATGAGTGCGAGCGCGGCGAACGCTCTTGGTCCAAGACGATCGACGGATTGAATTGGCTGAGCCAAAACGGCCTGTCACTGGCAATTGCTGGTCGCACCTGCTGGGACGAAGACGACACCACTTCGCGCGCTGGCTATGCCGCATTGATCGCGGAGCATGGCTGGTCGATCGACCCGGAAGATCGCAGTCGTTTGGTTCTTTTGCCGGAGATGGACGGCCTGCACGACGTGCCCGAGATCACAACTGCCTGCTGGAGCATTCTCGGCAAGCGGCCGGTCGACATGATGTGCGCAACCAGCCGCATGGTTGTAAAGCGCAAAGGCGCCGACAAGCCAACCGTGATGCCATGCACGCTGCTGCCGTATCAGGCCGAATTCGAAATGGGCGCAACGCTCTCCGATATGATCAGTGCCGACGGCGGCATGTTTGAAGACGGCGCCGTCAAACTGTGCCATTCCCATTGCGCAAAATTCTGCGTCCTTGGCGGCGGCAGCTGTTCGTAGAGAGAAACCTGCGGCCAATCGAGAGTATTTTCCATGAGCGAACCCATTGCAGCGACGCCCGATCAACAAGAAGACAACGAGCAAACGCGCGTCACCAAGTGGTCGTTTGCACCGGGCGCTGAAACTGGTTTCCACGTGCACGGCATGGACTACGTTGTCGTGCCGATGCTTGATGGTCGCCTGAAACTCGTATCGCCCGAAGGCGACGAGACCTATGCCGACCTCAAAGCTGGCCAGTCCTATTTCCGCAAATCAGGCGTCCATCACAACGTCATCAATGCCAATGACTATGACTTCGCCTTCGTCGAGATCGAGTTCAAATAAGCACGTATTTCCGCGGGAGCAGGTTGCCATGCCGGATTTTGATCACTTCGATCTGGGCGCAGTGGCACTGCAATGCGGATTGACGTTACCATCGGCCAGCCTTGCTTGCAAAACCTACGGCGCGCTGGCGCCAGACAAATCCAATGTCATCTTATATCCAACGTCATACGGCGCGCATCACACCGACATTGAGTGGCTGATCGGTGAAGGCGGCATTCTTGATCCGTCAAAATATTTCATCGTCATTCCCAATCAGCTTGGCAACGGCCTCTCCACATCGCCGAGCAATCTTGCCGAGCCGTTCGGCAATTGCCGCGCACCGCTCTTTACGCATTGGGACAATGTCCACGCCCAGGAGAAGCTGCTGCGCGAGCGATTTGGCGTGACCAACATTGCGCTTGCCTACGGTTGGTCGATGGGCGGCCAGCAAGCGCTGCATTGGGGCGCGATCTTCCCGGACCGTGTGGAACGTATTTGCGCAATCTGCACCTCCGCCCGCACCAGTCCGCACAACAAAGTCTTCCTTGAAGGCATTCGCGCCGTCCTCACCGCCGATGCTGCTTGGCAGGGCGATCGCTTTGTCGAGCGCCCGATCCGAGCCCTGCGCGCCTTCTCTCGGATTTACGCCGGATGGGCCGTCAGTCAGGCATTTTATCGTGAAGAACTGTGGGCGAAAGTCGGCTTCACCTCGCTCGAAGATTTTCTAATTCGAGGCTGGGAAGGCAATTTTATGCGCCGCGACGCAGCCGACCTGCTCTCGATGATCGACACCTGGATGCACTCGGATATATCCGACAATCCGATCTACAACGGCGATCTGCCGAAAGCCTTGGCCGCGATCAAGGCGCGCACGCTCATCATGCCATCGACCACGGATCTCTATTTTACAACGGCGGATAGCGAGATTGAAACAGCGCACATGACCAACGCCGAACTCCGGCCAATTGAATCAATCTGGGGCCATCGCGCCGGCAATCCCATGATCGCGTCCCAGGGCGTGGTGTAACAGTGCTCGATTTCGGCGGCTTCGGCTGAAGTGAGCCCACAGGGCGAACGCAAGGCGAAGCCGCTTATCCACAGCCCGTCAGGGCGGTCATGGTCCGACTCAATGTTTGTTTGG
>CAJQQK010000058.1 GCA_905480435.1 uncultured Hyphomicrobiaceae bacterium
CCAAACAAACATTGAGTCGGACCATGACCGCCCTGACGGGCTGTGGATAAGCGGCTTCGCCTTGCGTTCGCCCTGTGGGCTCACTTCAGCCGAAGCCGCCGAAATCGAGCACTGTTACACCACGCCCTGGGACGCGATCGCAGTGGCGACACCAAACCGCTGGAGTTCCGGGCATTCATCGCGTATCCATAGCCGCTAAGAAATTGCCAAGCTGCAACGAAAAGCGAACACCTTAGCCATCCCTCACCCGAGTTGGCTGGCCATAGCGTCAAAAACACTAAGAATTCAACCGAAGGAAACGAATCCAGTCATGGCCCAAAAATATAACACGCTCATTATGGGCGCCTCGTATGGCTCGTTGCTCGCAATCAAAATGCTGCTCGCCGGACACAATGTGAAGCTGGTTTGCCTGCCGGCCGAAGCCGACTTGATCAATAGCGATGGCATTCAAGTGAAAATGCCTGTGCGCGGGCGTGACGGTCTTGTTGAAATCAACTCGAATGATGCACCAGGCAACGTCGAGGCCGGTGGCACTGAAGCCTTTGATCCAAATGATTTCGATTTGATCGCGCTTGCCATGCAGGAGCCTCAGTACAAGTCTCCGGGCGTTCGTGAGTTACTTGAAAAAGTCGCGAAATCCGGCAAGCCGTGCATGTCGATCATGAACATGCCACCGCTTCCGTATCTCGCTCGCTTGCCAGGTCTCGATGCATCAACGTTGCGTCATTGCTATGCGGACGCCACCGTCTGGGACAGCTTTGATCCAAAGAACATGACGCTGTGCAGCCCTGATCCACAGGCATTCCGTCCACCGGAAGAACCAGCCAATGTGCTGCAGGTCGCTCTGCCAACCAATTTCAAGGCTGCCGCCTTCGAAGATGCGGGCGCAACAGCGATGCTACGCACCATCCAGAAGGACATCGAAGACATTCGTCTGGATGTGGACGGCGAAAAAGTCGAGCTGCCGGTCAAACTGAAAGTCCACGATTCAGTCTTCGTGCCGCTTGCTAAGTGGAGCATGTTGCTGACAGGCAATTATCGCTGCATCGGACCAGACGACATGGTTTCCATCAAGGAAGCGGTTCACACAGACCTTGAGAAATCACGCGCCGTGTACAAATGGGTTGGCGAACTGTGTGCCGCGATGGGCGCAGCACCGGCTGATCAAGTACCGTTTGAAAAATATGCCAACGCTGCTCAAGGCCTGGCCAAGCCATCATCAGCAGCACGGGCTCTGTTCGGTGGCGCGCCAAATATCGAACGCGTCGACTGCCTTGTTAAAACCATCGCTACCCAAAAGGGCATGCACAACGACTCGGTTGAGCAAACAGTAAAGAACGTCGACGCACGCCTCGAGATGAACCGCTCGAAAGCTTAAAGCACGTCGCATTTCATAGGAGCCTTAAATCGCCCGAAGATTGGGCGTTTTAAGGCGCATTCTGAACCCTTGAAAACACGACATGCTGTAGCGGAAAAATAAAAGGCGAAGCTGCTCAAATGCGGCTTCGCCTTTCATGCCAATATCATCGGTAGAAACATTTTCGAAATCAGTTCTGTGCAGCCACAAGCATACTTCGGCATGCTTCGAGCTCAGCAATAGCTTTTTGCAACATTTCCGCGTCAAGCCCATCAGATGACGCAGCAGCAATAGCCTTACGCTTCGCAGTTTTCTTCGGCGCAGGTGCTGGTGCACTTACTGGCAGATCTGCCACGAGCGAACCACTCTGGCCACTCGCTTTGACTTGATCCATGCCTTGTTCGCGCAGAATTTTTTGCACACCGCGGATGGTAAATCCTTCCGAGTGCAGCAGCACCTGGATGCCACGAAGCAGTTCAACGTCTTCCGGTCGATAGTACCGGCGACCACCGCCCCGCTTCATGGGACGGATCTGCGGAAACTTAATTTCCCAAAACCTCAAAACATGTTTTGGCACACTGAGTTCGTCAGCAACTTCACTAATGGTACGGAACGCTTCGCTCGACTTAGCCATTGCGCATCCCTTCTGACTGAAAAAGCAGTAATCAAATATACGTAGCCTGCTTCACGCCGTTGTCGATTTAGTTCCAACGCCTGCATGTCGTGCAGCAACTTCACTAAAATTAACGAGAGGCATTTTGATTGCCTCAGCGTTACTTGAGTTTAGCAAAAGCGCTGAACAGACTACTTTGCCAGCTCAACCTACTCAGCTGCCTTACGATGCTGGGCAAGGCCCGCATTGATCCGGTCTTTCATAATATTACTCGGCCGGAAAACCAGCACACGTCGCGGTGTAATTGGTACTTCCTCGCCCGTTTTCGGATTACGCCCAATCCGTTCGCCCTTCTCGCGGATACCAAAAGAACCAAACGACGAGAGTTTTACAGGCTCTCCATCGGCCAGAGCATTAGATATCTCACTCAGAACCAACTCGACCAGCTCCTGCGACTCGTTGCGCGGAAGACCGACCTTATCAACCAAAGCTTCTGCTAAATCTGCACGCGTTAGCGTTTTACTTCCCATGGACCTGCGCCTCCCAGTTCCAATGAATGACAATGCTACTGTCAACGGCACGCTCGGTCAAACAGACAATCTTGCAAGCAGCTGAAATAGAAACATATTCAAGCATCAAAGAGTACAAAAAAACAACTGTTGAATACGCTTTCCTAGCACATACCACTCAATGTTGATGTTACCAGCGTGCCAACACGGCGCCCCACGTGAAGCCGCCACCCATCGCCTCCATCAAAACCAGGTCGCCTTCGGACAGCTTGTGAGCTTCAAATGCCTGATTGAGCGCTAAGGGAATTGAGGCAGCTGACGTGTTGCCGTGCCGGTCCAGTGTCTTGATCACCTTTTCAGGCGCCACACCGAGTTTTTTTGCGATGCCATCCAGAATACGAGCATTCGCCTGATGCGGCACGAAGAGATCAATCTCTTCCGCAGCCAATCCTGACGCCAGCAAGGTTTCCTCAATGACGCCTGAGATTTTCTGAATGGCGTGACGGAAAACCTCACGTCCGTTCATACGCAAATAGCCTGTCGTTTGCGTCGAACTTGGGCCCCCATCAACGTAGAGCAGATCTTCGAACCGACCATCAGATCGCAGACGTGTCGCCAGAACACCACGGTCATCGTTGGTGCCCTGCTGGTTTTGGGCTTCGAGCACAACCGCGCCCGCACCATCACCAAACAACACGCAGGTACCGCGATCTTCCCAGTCCAAAATCCGCGAAAAAGTTTCGGCACCAACGACAAGCGCCCGCTTCGACTGGCCAGTACGGATAAAGTTGTCGGCAGTTGCCATCGCAAAAACAAAGCCGGAGCAAACCGCTTGGACATCAAACGCAGCGCCCTTGGTCATCCCAATGGCATGTTGAATCCGGACAGCGGTCGATGGGAATGTCCGATCGGGCGTCGCCGTCGCACAGATCAGCAAATCAATGTCAACTGGATCAATGCCAGCCCTGACCAGCGCAGATTTCGCGGCCTTTATCCCAAGATCAGACGTCATTTCGCCTTCGGCCGCGATGTGCCGGGACTTGATCCCCGTGCGCTCCTGGATCCAGGAGTCGCTGGTATCGAGCCGCTGAGATATCTCATCATTGGTAAGTATCCGCTCTGGCAGATACGCTCCAACGCCGCGAATAACTGATCGGATGCTCGTCACAACGTTCCCTTCTTCTCATGCCCTTTGGGCGGCTGACCTCTCGGATCGATTCTACTTCTCACTTTTTGCCCCGTAAGAGACACCAATCTAGCCCGTAAACCTTAACTAGCTCGCCAGCTTCGATGATAGCCGTTCATGAAAATCATGCAGATCCGTTCGCATACGCCCAACAAGACCGCTTTCAACCATATCCTGACCGATATCGATCGCACTGGCAAAACCCAGCGCATCCGTGCCTCCGTGGCTTTTGACGGCAAGCCCGTTTAGTCCAAGGAACGTGCCACCGTTGACCCGGCGTGGATCCATCTTCGCCTTGAGTGTCCGAAACCCACCTTGCGCCAGAAACGCGCCAACCCGAGACATCAAAGATCGCGACATCGCATCCCGGAGATATTGGCTGATCTGCCGGGCTGTGCCTTCGGCCGTCTTAAGCGCAATGTTGCCAGCAAACCCTTCAACAACAACAACATCGACACGACCTTGACCGATCTCATGGCCCTCAACAAAGCCTTGATAATCTATCGGTAGCGCATCCAGTCCCTGCAAGATCCCGTGCGCCTGCTTAACCTCTTCGGCACCTTTGATCTCTTCCAATCCGACGTTGAGCAAACCAACCGTGGGCTTGTCGACGTGAAATAGCGCCCGGGCCATCGCGGCACCCATCAGCGCAAAATCGCAGAGCTGCGACGCGCTTGCTCCGATATTAGCACCAACATCAAGCACAATGCATTCGTTGCGCACCGTCGGCCAAAGGGCTGCGATCGCCGGTCGCTCGATATCTGAAATCGGCCTCAAGACCAATTTCGACATGGCCATCAATGCGCCCGTATTTCCGGCTGAAATCACAACATCGCTGTCGCCATCAGCCACTGATTTTATGGCCAACCACATACTCGAAGAGCGCCCCTGCCGGATAGCCTGGCTCGGCTTGGCGTCCATCGCAATCGCAGAATCTGTGTGCACGATCTCGGCACAAGCCGCCAACTCAGCGTGTTTACTGAGTTCGGCTTCAATTTGCGCCTGATCCCCAAACATTTTGAAGCGCAAATTTGGATGTCGTGTGAGTGAAATCGCGGCCCCCGGTACAACGACCTCAGGTCCGAAATCTCCTCCCATAGCGTCAAGCGCTATCATGTGCGGCGATGGCATCGATTGCTTCGATTGGTTGAATGGGTGTTAACAGGTAACGGACATCTTTCAGCCCTGATTGCGCCCGGACAATAACTGTTTGTTGGCGCCATACAACCGCTTTGTGCGCGCATCAGCACACATAGGATGGCCAATCAGCCACAAATACCCGACACGCGACGCGTTTGCTGGCATGTCGATCCGTTTTCTGTCAAGATTCAATCAGACGACGGATCTGCTTTTAGCTGAGACAGCGCCGCAAACGGATTGGTACCAGGCTTGTCATCTGCCGCCTCAGATTGCTCCAGAGCCGCCGCATCGGACCGCGGAAACGGATCGATCGCCGATGCGACAATCTCGCAAACAAAGCGCCCGATGCGGATGTCTCCGTGATCAACGGCTTCCGGCTCATCATCGCCGAGCGCATCAATGTTCAGCTCAAGAGCCGTATCGCGCCGGCGGCCGGTGCGAAATTCAATATCAAATGGCTCCAAGATATGCTGCTCCAGCGGATCAAGCGTCACACCACAAATCAGCTCTATACGCGCGTCAGCAGTGCCCGCAACACGATAACGTCCGGATGCCAGCGGGGTAATCGCATATTTGGCGGTCAGCGACGTGCAGACCGCATCGCCGAAAATCTGTGAAATGAGGCCGCACTCAGCCGCATCCGCAACACGCTTGAACGTCCGGCGTTCGCGGATATCAACTATCTTGTGGGACCAACTGAGCTCAACGTCCTGATCCACATTCTTACTCCGCAACAATTGTTTTGGGATCGGCAAATTTCAACTGCGCGACACCGTCATCTTGCTTCCAACCACTGAGCATTGTTCGCGCGGCTCTGACATAATCCGCAAGTACCACACCACGTGATGTCATTTCGCCATTAAAAACCAGCTCGTCCAGCAGCGCATCAAGCGTCATTTCGTCTGGCTCGACCGTCTCATCTGGTCCGATCTGCCCCTCGGTCCCAGCATCAAAGGCCTCCCGATAGAGCACATCACGATCCAGCAATCCAGCCGCCGCCTTCTTAACGTTGTTCGGCACTTTGGTGTCACCAATCGCCATTTCGCGAATGGAACCGTCGAGATCGCTAACGAACACCTCAACAAGTTCTCGGCTAAGCTCCATCCCGAAGCCGCCTGCCCCCCTAAGTCTTTCGAGCACCAGAACGATGTGTAGAACAATCATTTCGTAGCGTTTCTCGGCAACATCCGACACACCATAATCTGTGTAGAAGACCGGTAGGCGGGCCTGTGTCACGATCGAGCCATAAAGTTCTGTTGCCGTTATTGAAATCTGAGTTCGGCCCCAGATCCAGGTGCGGAACCAAGAACGGATCCCATCAAAAACATCGAGCATAACCAGCCTTTTACACTCTAATCCACCGCGCTCGGTATTCACTGGGTCCGAAGAACACGCAGAACGGGTTAATGTTGAGTACGATTCGTTTTTGAGACGCCTATCATGCGACCGACAGCAAAGACCACGCCCATGCGCTCACCGTCCATCAGCACAATCTTGACGTATAGCCTGGGAAAGCTGCGGCTTGCCATCGTCTTGGTTGCTGCGGTTTCGATCGCCGGCTGCTCGACAACCACGCTCAAGCATGGACAGCACTACACACAGGCTGAGTTATTACAGATCCAACCCGGGATGAGTCAGGACGAAGTTCGTGTGGCGCTCGGCTCGCCAGCGACAACCTCGACCGTCAATTCAGGCGCGGCCTACTACTACATTTCCTCGACACGCAAGCAAACCGCTTTCCTCGACCCGAAAGAAGTCGACCGCAAAGTCGTCGCGATTTACTTCAGTCCGGTTGGGAGCGTCGATAGCGTTGCCCAGTACGGATTGAAGGACGGCAAAGTCTTCGACTACATCAATCGCACGACGCCATCTGCCACGAAGACCCAGGACGGCATTATTCAGATGTTATTCCGTAACCTTGGCAAAGGCGGCTCGCTCGTCGGCCAATAACCGAACCGTTACGTGAGCTGGCCGACAAGCTGTCTGGCCTTCGCCATCACTCGGCTTATTGATCGTCGTTCAATCCACATTTCCAGGTTGAAGGCACCCCGTCGAATGACGATTTCGCGCGCTTGGCCAACCAATATTGGTAGGGCGGCGGGACCAAGTCGAAATCCGGATCAACACCAAGCTTTTGCGCTGCATCCATCGGCCAATTTGGATTGTACATAACTTCACGTGCCAGAGCGACGAGATCGGCTTTGCCCTCCTGCAGGATCTGCTCCGCCTGATCGGCATGTACGATATGGCCGACAGCCATTGTCATCACGTCGGATTCGCGGCGGATCTGTTCGGCATAAGGCACCTGGTAGCCATACGTATTGGAGCGTTTGGCATTCATCTGTGATGACGTCAACGTCCCGCCGGATGAGCAGTCAATCACATCGACGCCGCGGTTCTTCAATTCGCTCGCAAGACGCACCGACTGCTCCGGGCCAAATCCGGCGTCATCTTCACAGGATAACCGCATGAACAACGGTTTGTTATCCGGCCACACCTCTCGCACGCACTCGGCAACTTCCAACGCAAATCGCATCCGGTTACTCTCCGAGCCGCCATACTCATCTGTCCGGATATTCGACGTTGGCGACAGGAATTGATGAACCAGATAGCCATGCGCACCATGGATTTCGAGAATATCAAAGCCGGCCTTCTCAGCACGCTCAGCA
>CAJQQK010000059.1 GCA_905480435.1 uncultured Hyphomicrobiaceae bacterium
CCAAACAAACATTGAGTCGGACCATGACCGCCCTGACGGGCTGTGGATAAGCGGCTTCGCCTTGCGTTCGCCCTGTGGGCTCACTTCAGCCGAAGCCGCCGAAATCGAGCACTGTTACACCACGCCCTGGGACGCGATCCCGAACGTGCCATGAAAAGGGCCGAGCGCCGAGGATCAATGTGATCATCCGGGATGGAACAACTAACTACCTGCGCATCGCCGAATTGTAACCGCATGCAACTTTTCAATGAAGCGTTTCATCGCGCTGCTGGATCACTTCAATTCTAAGAAAATGGTCGAACAACTTCGTCTTGCGCAGTCGTCGCATTGATACAGGCGTAAGAAGCTCAGTCTGGTCCCGCTCGATCAAACCGAGCCAGTGCAACGGTCGCACGAAGCGAGTTACCAGATAGAACATGGCATCTTCTTCAGCCGTGCCACGTTGAGGCTGCAGTGCAAAGACGGGCAGACACCAGCCGGTGAACTCCGGGTAATCAATCCAGTCGTGCAACCGGTTTCGGACCACACCCAAGAAATGGAACGTGTCGGCTTCTGCCAGCTCGATCGGCCAGCGCTCTTGGGCCGCAAAGTCGAACCGCGTGAAAAAGGTTTCAAACATCAAGGCTTGCAGGTGGCCGTAGTCGCCGAGAAGCGATGAGCCAGCCTTGGTCAAGACGGCTTTACCCTTCGCATGCCGGATCAGTCGGGTGGATAGCAAGAGTGCATGCAGGTACGAGAGCGGCATGACATCGTCTTCGTTGAGCACCCTGTTGATGCGGTAAAGCTCGTCAGCTGTGTATCCGGGCCATTGGAATTCCTCGACCGCCCAGACGACGAACTTGCGATTGAACGCACCGGCCTTCGTCAACTGGATGTCGCCATTCTCGCGCATATAAGCAAGCGTGTTCATCCCAGCACTGCATAACCGGCTGTCCTTCAGGTCCGCTTTGCCAAGCGCCTCGTTCAGGAACAAGCCAACGCCGATTTTCGAAACGATCGTCAATGGCCTTCACCATTCAAATTGATCATTCAGCTTGTTTGGAGCTTCCCGACAAGCCTCGCTCGACGAGGCGGTTCATGCGCAAAGCGAATGCTGCAGGATCGCCTGGGATTTCGCCGTCCAAGATTTGAGCCTGTTCAAACAGAAAGTGGGCAAGGTCTGCTACGTCACTACTGTTCCCCGCTGATTCTTCATCAGCTATTGCGCTGACGATCCTGTTTTTCATATTGATCTCTAGTATGGGGAGCGTCGCAGGGAGTTTGTTTGCGGCGGCCATCATCCGTTCCAATCGGCGATCTGGGCTGCTTTGGTCGGCAACCAGGCAGGCGGGGCTATCCGTGAGACGTTTGGATGAGCGAACATCTGCTACAAGACCCTCAAGGGCGGATTTTACGGCGGCGAGGACGACAGTTTCGTCAACAACACTCGTATCGTCTTCTTTGTCCTGAGTTTTGGTTGGCTCATCAAGCAGAGGAACCAAGTCGAAATTGATGTCGCTCTGACTTAGAGATTTGAAAGGTTTACCTTCGTAGTCAGGTTGAACCGACGTCCAGAAGGCGTCAACATGATCCGTCAGCAAAAGGACCTCGATGCCGCGCGCTCTTGCAGATTCCAGTACCGGATTGGATCGGAGCTGATCGGCGTTATCACCTAGCAAATAGTAGATCTCAGTCTGATTAGGCTTCAAAGCTTCAATATATTGCGCCAATGATCGAGCCGCGTTTGATGTGGTGGTAAATCGCACCAACTTGAGGAGGCGTTCACGACGTTCACCATCCTCATAGATGCCTTCTTTGATGACGGGACCGAAAGCCTCCCATACCTTCGAAAAAACGTCTTGATCTTTCTCGGCAAGTCGTTCGAGTTCGGTCAGCACCCGACCGGTCACCGCGCTTCGGATCGCCGCGACGTGCGGATTATTCTGAAGCATCTCGCGCGAAATGTTGAGCGGTAGATCTTCGCTATCGATCACGCCGCGCGCAAATCTGAGATAGGCGGGAAGCAATTCGGCCTCGTCGGAAATGTATACGCGGCGAACATAGAGTTTGACGTGTCCCTTGCGCGCTTGATCAAAGAGGTCAAATGGTTGCTGTGTCGGAACGAACAGCAGAACCGCATATGATTGTCGGCCCTCGGCCTTGTAGTGGAGGGTCACTGCTGGTTCATCAAACGCATGAGCGACCGTTCGATAGGCTTCGGTGTAATCTTCATCTGTCAACTCAGACTTCGACCGTTGCCAGATCGCGCTTGCAGCATTGACTTGACGGCTTTCGCCTGCTTCGTCGATGAGTTCGATCGGGAATTGGATATGATCTGAATAGAGGCGCACAATGCGCTCGATCGTATGTGGTTCGAGGTAATCACTTGCATCTGACTTGAGATGTAACGTGATCTCCGTGCCGCGCTGCACCCGCTGGGTTTGCTCGTCATCGGCCGATGTGATCTCAAAGCCAGCGTCGCCTGTCGATGACCACACCCAGACTTCTTCACTCCCAGCACGACGGCTAACGACATCGATCCGGTCAGCAACCATAAACGCGGCATAGAATCCGACGCCGAACTGACCGATAAGACCGGTTCCGTTCTTGGCTTCGGTCAACTGTTCGACGAACTCTTTTGTGCCCGATCGAGCAATCGTTCCGAGGTTTTCGACCAGTTCGTCACGCGACATGCCAATGCCCGTATCAAGGATTGTCAGCGACCCTGCAGTCTTGTTTGGGATGATGCGTATGGAAGGAGGTCCAGCCTCTCCGAGCAGGTTCTGCGCTGAAATGGCTTCGTAGCGCAGCTTGTCGCAAGCATCCGAGGCGTTCGAGATCAGCTCGCGCAGGAATATTTCCGTCTCGGAATAAACGGAATGGACCATGAGTTTGAGGAGCTGGGCGACTTCAGCCTGAAAAGGTTGTTGAGTCGTTTCGGGTTGAGCGTCGTTGGTCATGATTGCGATCCCACTGGCAACTGTCTTCAAATACGAAGCTGGCCGTTTAAGTGTCTGGCATGACCAGATAGCAGGCGTCCCTAGGATCATCCAGCGTCTGACAACACATGCAGGATAGATTATCATCGACGGCTACGGTCATGATGGCGCATCAGCACCGGCGGCCTTAACCGCCGACTAACCGCCCGGACAACGTTGCGACGGACCTGACCGGCGTTGCTACACCACGCCCTGGGACACGATCTTGTTTTGATGCCTGCAACCAGAAGACCGCCATATCATTACTGGTGATGCTAAACGCATGCCACACCCCGGCCCAACGGCTACAATCGAGCACAAGCGGATTGGTACTGGACCGGCGACAATCCGACTGGACCACTGCCTCAGTTCAACGGGGCAAGCGATCGCCGGTCGAGTTGATACTGGCACTGACAGCAGCTGCATCGGATGTCACAAGAAATATTGTGGCAAGCATTGTGAGATGCTGACGCGGCAGTAGGGCTAGACACCAGCTTGCTACTTGAGCGCCGGTTGTCCATCGAGATTACTTATGCCGAACAATGGCGAGATCACAATTAGGGACTTGATGATGCCTTTCAGGCTTTTGAAGGTCGAAGCTCCTAAATTGCGAACATGGGGGTCAGGCCCAACCTGTTGGAGTTTTGCCGAATGCCAATAGCGGCGCGTGGGAACTTTCGACACCTCGGCAGCACCGACGCGAAGCAGAGAATACGGACTTGGATTTGCGATAGTTGTGCACGGCACAGGCCTGACGTTGAGCATCGCTATCGCTGCTAGTTGAAAGCTAGCCGCGTTACTCTCGGTGTACACATGGTGTATTTTTTTATGAGATTGATATTGATGCTCACAACGTCAACCAGGCTATCTTTTTGAATTTATTGATTTTTCAGGTGGTGGAGCCAGGCGGAATCGAACCGCCGACCTCTTGCATGCCATGCAAGCGCTCTCCCAACTGAGCTATGGCCCCATTCAAGTGTTCCGACAGGTATTTCAAGTGCATGCGCTAAACCGCATAGAGCGCCAGCATGCCCGACCTGCGTACGCCGAGGGAAACGAGTGATTAGGTTGTCCAGACCGAAAATTCAAGTCCAAAATTGCTTGAGACACTGATTGCGGTTTCAGCCGGCCGGCAATTCAAAGTCAAAGTTGATCAGGTGGCTGCACATCAATGAGTAGAAGAGCAGAAACCTTAGCTTTCCTCGTCTTCTTTCTCGACGCCACCAATAAGGTCACCCACGCCCGTATCATCGTCGGCTGCGAGGAAGGTATCGTCGTCGTCATCAGCACCGAGTTCAGCGTCGGCGTCTTCTAGGCTGACCAAGGCATCATCATCGTCCGAGACTTCTTCGCCGTCGGCGCTCGCATCGGGCACCGCAGTTGGAGCAGCTACTACCGCCGCCACCGGTGGGATGATCTCTTCTTCCTCCACAACCGCCAGCTTGTAGATGGAATCACAGGCAGGACAGACAATCGGGTCCCGGTTGAGATCATAGAATTTGTTGTTGCATCCGTTGTTCTGACACGAACGCTTCGTGCCGCGAGCGTCTATTTTTGCCATGCCGTCCTCGCCATTTTCAGATTGCCGGGCCGTGTGCCACGGCTTCCAACCGATGTCAAAACGTAATTTCGCGATCAGATTGAAGCGATCGCTGCGGCCTCTCGGCCAAAACAGCTTCTCAAAGCTTTGGGCAATGTTTATGCAGGCGATGCTCGATACATCTCAAAGATTATTGGAATCCATCCGCTTTGACCCAGAATAGTGACGATAACGCCACTTCGGACCTGAAACCTATGCGCGCTAGCCGAGCCCACGCCATGTCAGGCGTCGTGCGTGTGCCTGGTGATAAGTCGATTTCGCACAGGGCACTCATGTTTGGCGGCATGGCGACCGGCAGCTTGAAGATAACGGGATTGCTCGAAGCGGAAGATGTCCTGAATACAGCGGCGGCCATGCGTGCGTTTGGTGCACAGATCGATCGCCAGGATGACGGCAGCTGGCGCGTTGCCGGCTGCGGCGTTGGGGGATTGTCTGAACCGACGGCACCACTGGACTTTGGCAATGCCGGTACGGGCACGCGACTGATAATGGGCGTGATTGCTGGCCACGACATGACCGTGAAGCTGATCGGCGACGCCTCACTTAGCCGGCGGCCGATGGGCCGCGTGCTCGGACCGCTCAAGTCAATGGGGCTCGAAGTGCTGGAAGGCGACCGCGATACGCTGCCGCTGACCATTCGAGGCTCAGCGAGCCTCGTGCCGATCGAATACAAGCTGCCAGTGCCATCGGCGCAAGTGAAGTCTGCGATTCTGATTGCGGGCCTGATGGCGCGCGGCGAGACCACCGTGCTGGAAGCCGAGGCAACCCGTGATCACACAGAGCGAATGCTGCGCTATCTTGGAGCAGACGTCCAGACCGAAAAGCGCGACGGACTAACAGCCATCACAGTAACTGGCGATGCCGAACTGGTCGGTCGTGACATCATTGTACCGGGAGATCCAAGTTCTGCGGCGTTTTTAGTTGCTGCAGCTGTCATTGTGCCGGGATCGGACGTGACCGTGGAAGGTGTGCTGATCAATAAAACGCGAAGTGGCCTCTATACGACGCTGCAGGAAATGGGCGCCGACGTGGTGTTCCTGAATGATCGCGATGAGGGCGGAGAGCGGATTGCCGATATCCGAGCGCGGTCGTCCGTGCTGCGAGGCGTTGTAGTGCCGCCAGAACGTGCCCCCTCGATGATTGATGAGTATGCTGTGTTGGCCGTTGTGGCAGCCTTTGCCGATGGCGAAACGCGTATGCAGGGGCTTGCCGAACTGAAAGTGAAAGAAAGCGATCGATTGGCAGCAACGGCTGACGGGTTGGCGGCAAACGGCGTGACTGCACGGGTAGACGGTAATGACTTGATCGTAACAGGTGCCGCAACAGTTACCGGCGGCGGCCTGGTTGCAACACATCTGGATCATCGCATTGCAATGGCTTTTCTGACGCTTGGTCTCGCAACTGAGGCGCCGGTTACAGTTGATGATGCCGGCATCATTGCGACAAGTTTCAAGGAATTCGGGAGCTTGATGGGGTCGCTCGGCGCGACATTCGAACCGGCTAAGGGCCTAAGCTCATGATTATTGCACTTGATGGGCCAGCAGCATCTGGCAAGGGGACACTCGCAAAGCGGATTGCTGATCATTTCGGCTTCCATCACCTCGACACGGGCCTGCTGTACCGAGCTATTGCGCGTGATGTACGGGCAATTGATGGCTCGCTGGACAACGTCGATGATACATCGAAGGCAGCACGCAACCTCGATCAGTCAACGCTGGACGATCCAACTTTGCGGCACCCGGGCCTGGGCAATGCAGCGTCCGTGGTCGCGCAAGTCCCATCCGTCAGAGCGATCCTGCTGGAGTTTCAACTAAAGTTCGCCAGCCAAGCGCCTGGCGCAGTGCTTGATGGCCGCGATATCGGGACGATCGTGTGCCCTGAGGCAGATGTGAAGCTGTTTATCGTTGCCGATACAAAAGTACGCGCCGAGCGGCGCTTTCTTGAGCTTGAAAAGCGTGGCGAGGCCGTTACTCGCGAGCAGATTCTGGAAACCATCACCGAACGCGACAAGCGAGATATGGAACGCGCTGACTCGCCGATGAAACCAGCTGCGGATGCACTGTTGCTCGATACGACGAAATTAGGTATAGACGAGACATTCGATGCCGCTATCGAACTGATCAAGAGGAAGATCGGCCAACCAGGCGCCCAACGTTATTAACGTTTAGTGCCAAATTATGTTGGATGGGCCCCCCTTCGAACGCGGTATTTGACCTGAAATCCTGAACATGACCGGTGGTAGCGCCGGCGCGACCTGTTGGCCGCGCCATTTTGTGCGTTTTAACCATTTGGCTTGAGCGTTTGCCAACTGGCCAGTTGAAAGACTGGTCGTTTGGGGAAATCTTGCTGCCATATACCGACCGGACAACCGAAACCGGCGTGACTGCGCGCTTTCATGCGTTGCAGCAGCGCCTTTAACTTTGAATGACAACCCGGAGAACAGATTTGAGTACGCAGGAAAGCATGACCCCGTCGATTGAAGATTTCACGGCGATGCTGGATGAGACCCTGACCGATGACATCGCCTATGAAGGCAATGTGATGCGCGGCAAGGTTGTCGGCCTTGAAAAAGAATTCGCAATCGTCGACGTCGGCCTCAAAATGGAAGGCCGCGTTTCGCTTAAGGAATTTGCCGTTGCCGGCAAACCAGCCGAGCTTAAGGTCGGTGATGAAGTCGAAGTTTACCTGGAGCGCATCGAAAACGCGCTCGGTGAAGCCGTTCTGTCACGCGACAAAGCCCGCCGCGAAGAGAGCTGGGTACGGCTTGAGAAACAGTTCGAAGGTGCCGAGAAAGTAACCGGCGTGATCTTCAGCCGCGTCAAGGGTGGCTTTACCGTTGATCTCGACGGCGCTGTCGCATTCCTGCCAGGCAGCCAGGTCGACATCCGTCCTGTCCGCGACATCGGCCCGCTGATGCATCAGGAACAGCCGTTCCAGATCCTGAAAATGGATCGCCGCCGCGGCAACATCGTGGTTTCACGCCGGTCTGTACTGGAAGAAACCCGTGCCGAACAGCGCGCTGACATCGTCTCACGCCTCGGCGAAGGCCAGGTTATCGACGGCGTTGTCAAGAACATCACCGACTACGGTGCATTTATCGATCTTGGCGGCATTGACGGCCTGCTGCACGTAACTGACATGGCTTGGCGCCGGGTCAATCACCCATCCGAAATAGTCAACGTTGGCGATACGGTTAAGGTGCAGATCATCCGGATCAATCCAGATACCCAGCGCATTTCGCTTGGTATGAAGCAGCTGCAGGATGATCCTTGGGCTGGCATCGAAGCCAAATACCCAGTTGAAGGCCGCTTCAAGGGCACCGTTACGAATATTGCCGATTACGGCGCATTCGTTGAGCTGGAGCCTGGCGTTGAGGGTCTGATCCACGTTTCTGAGATGAGCTGGACGAAGAAGAACGTACATCCAGGCAAGATTGTCTCCACGACGCAAACTGTCGACGTGCAGATCCTGGAAGTTGATCCTCAGAAGCGCCGTATCTCGCTTGGTCTCAAGCAGACGCAGGACAATCCTTGGGATGAGTTCCTCGCGATCCATCCGAAAGGTACTGAAGTTGAAGGCCCGATCCGTAACATCACGGAATTCGGCCTCTTCATCGGCCTTGAGCAAGGCGTCGATGGCATGGTTCACTTGTCAGATCTTGACTGGAACCGCCCAGGCGATGATGTGATCAAGGAATTCAACAAAGGCGACAACGTGAAAGCTGTCGTGCTGGATGTTGATCCTGAGAAAGAACGCATCTCGCTTGGCATCAAGCAGCTTGGCGGCGATCCGCTCGACACGATTGCCAAGTACAAGAAGGGCGACCCTGTCACCTGTGAAGTTCTGCAGGTCCAGGAGAACGGCCTTGAGGTCAAGATCGCTGATACTGACATCACGACCTTCATCAAGCGTTCTGATCTGTCACGCGACCGTTCAGAGCAGCGCCCTGAGCGCTTCAATGTTGGCGACAAGATTGATGCTTCGGTTATGAGTGTTGATCGTGCGGCCCGCCGGATCGGCGTTTCCATCAAGTCGTTGGAAATCTCCGATGAGAAGCAGGCGGTTGCTCAGTTCGGTTCATCCGACTCTGGCGCTTCGCTCGGCGATATTCTTGGTGCTGCGTTCAAGCAGCGTCAAGGCGATGATGACGGCGAAGAAGCAGAAGTTGAAGTTGAAGCAAAAGAAGAAGAAAAAGGCTCGGACGACGAAGCCAAAGAATAAAGCGTTATTGCCGGGCAAACATCCCGGCGATACGTTTTGCGACACCTATAGCGCGGCCGTTTTGCGGCCGCGCTTTTTGTTTTGTACCGCCAGGGCGACGATGTGCCAGGGTGTGTGACTCAAGGATTGCCACAGTAACTTGTTCTCTCTCACGCGCATTCGTCGTATATGGCGGGACTGCTTTATTGCCAGACGGAACCAGTAGGACACGACGTCGATGAGCCAGGAAACTGAAGGTATTCTCGATCGCAGACGTTTGCGCCGCAAGCTTGGCCTCTGGCGCGGCTTGGCGATTGTCGTTGGTGTGCTGGCGGTTGGCGCTCTTGCGCTTATCGGCAGCGGCGCCAAGCAGCTGGTCAAGCAAGATCATATCGCCCGGATCACGGTCGAGGGCTTGATTACTGACGATCGTAAGCAAGTTCAGCTGCTGAAAGCAGTCGCCAAAGCAAACCACATCAAAGGCGTTATCCTGTTCGTCAACAGCCCTGGAGGCACAACGACTGGCGGCGAGGCGCTTTACCGAGGCTTGCGCGATATTGCAGCGAAAAAGCCTATCGTGGCCCAATTCGGCACCGTCGCAGCGTCTGCAGCTTATATCGCCGGCCTCGGCACAGATCATATTGTTGCGCGCGGAAACTCGATCACGGGTTCCGTTGGCGTGATCATGCAGTGGCCGGAATTCACCGGGCTACTGGATAAAATCGGCGTCAAGATGAACACGGTTAAGAGCGGCAGGCTCAAAGCCGAACCGTCGCCTTTCAAGCCGATCGATGAAGAAAACCGCAAGATTTTGGATGAGATGATCGCCGAGAGCCAGCAATGGTTCCTTGGACTGGTGACAGATCGGCGAAAGGTCGATACCGCCTCCATTCCAGGGCTCCAGCAAGGCCGGGTGTACTCGGGCCGAGAAGCGCTACGGCACAAACTAGTCGATGAAATTGGTGGCGAAGACGAGGCGCGCAAGTACCTGGTAGAAAAGCGTAAAGTGCCGAAGAACCTCAAAGTGATCGATTGGAAGCCGAAGCAAGGCCTGGACTGGCCATTTTCGAACTCGACGGCAAATTATCTACTCAGGGCTCTTGCAGGCTGGCTTGGGGCCGGTACACTCCAAGGCTTGCCACAAACCAGTCTTGACGGCATGCTTTCTATTTGGCACCCTGCGAAAAAATAAACAATATCAACGAGTTTAGTGAGTTCTCGCGCGATGATTAAATCTGAACTGATCCAGAAGATTTCGGCAACCAACGCGCATCTTTACCATCGCGACGTAGAACGCATCGTCAATGTCATCTTTGGCGAGATAGTAGATGCCTTGGCGCGTGGCGACCGGGTTGAGCTGCGTGGCTTTGGTGCGTTTAGAGTGAAATATCGTGCACCGCGCATTGGACGTAATCCGCGCACGGGGGCTTCGGTGTCAGTTGATGAGAAGTTCGTGCCGTTCTTCAAGACCGGCAAAGAGCTGCGCGAACGCATGAACCAGGGCGATGCCGACTAGGATCGATTGAAGCGCTGGCCTAACGGGCCTGTTAGTGATTGTCAGCTTTCTAATGTGCCGACGATTAGACCCCGTTTGGTTTCTAATATGGATTTAATCTGGAGTTTGACTGACGTGATCGGACGCATGCTTTCCATGATCTTTACCTTTGTGATGGCCGTGATTTTGATCACGCTGTTTGTCATCAATCGCAAAGAAGTTCAGCTTGTTCTGGATCCGTTCAATCCCGAAGATCCGGCTTTTGCGATTTCCCTGCCGTTCTTCTGGTTTATGTTTGCCTTGCTCTTCATCGGAGCTGTTCTTGGCGGCATGACGGCTTGGCTGACACAAGGCAAGTGGCGGCGCACGGCGCGGCAGCGTACTCAGGAAGCAATGCGCTGGAAGTCAGAAGCCGAGCGTCTCGCACGTGAGCGTGACGCCAACGTTATCGAACGCAAGCAGCTGGAACTGGCCGAATAGACGTCTGTTTCGAATAGCTGCCAACTCTAGATTGAGCTGATGCCCAGCATGAACGACAGGCGGAACACCGCGTTTGGCATCAGGACATTGCGAACAACATGACCATCAGGGTAAAAATTTGCGGCCTCAAGACGCCGGAGACAATGGCTGTTGCGCTTGACGCCGGCGCCGACCACGTCGGACTGGTGTTTTTTCCGCCGAGTCCACGTACACTTGAGATGACAACTGCTCGATCGCTTGCCGACATGGCGCGGGGACGAGCCCAGATTGTTGCGTTGACGGTTGACCCGGATGACGCTCTCATTGAGGCCATTGCCGCCGAACTGCAACCGGATATCATTCAATTGCATGGCAGTGAGACACCTGAGCGCGCTACGGAAATTAAGACCAGCACCAGTTGTGCCGTCATGAAGGCGGTGAAGGTCGCAACCACCCAGGATGTTGAAGTTGCATTCAACTACACAGTTCCCCAAGGCCCTTGTGATACGATCTTGTTTGATGCCAAGGCACCCAAGGATGCGGCGCTGCCAGGTGGTAATGGGTTGACCTTCGACTGGCGCGTCCTTGAAGCCGTTGGCAGCCGGCTCAACTACATGCTTTCGGGCGGGCTAACGCCTGACAACGTTGGCGATGCGATCCGTCTTACTGGCGCGCCCGCCGTTGATGTGTCATCGGGTGTCGAAAGTGCGCCCGGCGTAAAAGATGCCGCACGTATTCGCGCCTTTCTCGAAGCCGCAAAGGCGGTATGATCGGCGTCTCAAACACTAGCCGGAGCGCTCAGATAATGACCGATCAACCAAAGCCAAATACTTTACGCTCTGGCCCCGACGAACGCGGCTTCTTTGGTGACTTTGGTGGGCGCTTTGTCGCCGAAACACTGATGCCGGCGATCCTCGAACTAGAAGAAGCCTATACGGCATCAAAGTCCGATCCATCGTTTCAGGAAGAGCTCGATGGCCTGTTGCAGCACTACGCCGGACGGCCATCGCCGCTGTATTTTGCTGAGCGGCTGACTGAACATTTGGGCGGCGCGAAAGTCTATTTCAAGCGCGACGAGCTCAACCACACCGGCAGCCACAAGATCAATAATTGCCTTGGCCAGATCTTGCTGGCACGGCGGATGGGCAAAACGCGGATCATCGCGGAAACGGGTGCGGGCCAGCACGGTGTGGCGGTTGCAACGGTATGCGCGAAATACGGCCTGCCGTGCGAAGTTTATATGGGTGCGACGGACGTTGAACGGCAGAGCCCGAACGTGATGCGGATGCGGATGCTGGGCGCCAGCATCAACCCGGTTACATCAGGCGCCGGCACGCTGAAAGATGCAATGAACGAAGCGTTGCGCGACTGGGTTACGAACGTTGGCGATACATATTACATCATCGGCACAGCTGCCGGGCCGCACCCGTACCCGGAGATGGTGCGTAACTTCCAGTCGGTGATTGGCACGGAAGCCCGCGAACAGATGCTGGAGCGCGAAGGCTGCCTGCCAGACGCGATTGTTGCCTGCATCGGCGGTGGCTCCAACGCGATCGGACTGTTTCATCCGTTCCTGGACGACGAAAGTGTTTCGATTTACGGCGTTGAAGCTGGCGGCCATGGCGTTGATGTGGAGAACGGCCACGCCGCATCGATGGGCGGCGGCGAACCGGGCGTACTGCACGGCAACCGTACGTATCTGCTGCAAGACGCAGACGGGCAGATCCTCGAAGGGCATTCGATTTCGGCCGGGCTCGACTATCCGGGCGTCGGGCCAGAGCACTCATGGCTCAAAGATACAGGCCGGGTTAGTTACGTTCCGGCGACAGATGTCGAGGCGCTTGAAGCGCTGCAGCTGTGCACGCGTATGGAAGGCATCATTCCGGCGCTTGAGCCAAGCCATGCGCTTGCCTACGTCACCAAGCTGGCACCGACGATGGGCAAAGATCAAACCATCGTCATGAACCTCTGCGGGCGCGGCGACAAAGACCTTTATACGGTCGCGGAAGCATTGGGGTGGGAGATTTAGAGCCTAGAGACAGAAGCATCAGTCACCACTCCACTCTTGCCCCTGATCCCCACCCACGTTAAGACGCGCCATGGCACAGAAACCTAACGAAAAAACCCGCATCGACCGGCGATTTGCTGACCTTAAGGCACAAGGCCGGGCTGCATTCGTGACGTTTATCACGGCTGGCGATCCCGACTATGAGACGAGCCGCGATATCCTGTTCGGGCTCGCAGATGCGGGTGCCGATGTGATTGAGCTCGGGATGCCGTTTTCCGACCCAATGGCGGATGGGCCTGCAATCCAAGCTGCCTCGATCCGGGCGCTGAGCGGCGGCCAAAACATGGTCAAAACGCTGCAGATGGTTGCCGAATTCCGGGCCAATGATGACGAAACGCCCGTCGTGCTGATGGGTTATTACAATCCGATCTACATTTATGGGGTCGAGCGCTTCGTCGAAGATGCTAAGTTGGCTGGTGTCGATGGCCTGATTGTTGTCGATGTGCCGCCCGAAGCGGATGACGAGTTGTGTCTGCCAGCCATGGCAAAAGGCTTAAATTTCATTCGATTAGCGACACCGACGACGGATGCGAAGCGATTGCCGCGGGTGCTCGAAAATACTTCGGGCTTCCTTTACTATGTATCGATAACAGGAATCACCGGTTCTGCGACGCCTGACCCGACAGCCGTGCACGATCAGGTCGCTGCGATCCGGAAATCGACGGATCTGCCCGTTGCTGTTGGCTTTGGGGTCAAAACACCGGAACAGGCCAAGGCCATCGCGGCTGGTGCTGACGGCGTTGTAGTTGGCTCCGCTTTGGTCAACGCAATTACACAGACAATTGACCAAGATGGCCGCGCGACTGGAAAAACCGTGCCGGCTGTCTTAGATATGGTGAAGAGCCTTTCAGCGCCATTGAAGTGAACTCGGCGCAGAAGTTGCAGGATTTGCCTGTCTGTCTCGATTAAGGAGCGCCAAGAGCGTGAACTGGATCAGTAACGTCGTCCGTCCGCGGATCACTAGTTTTTTGACGACGAAACGCGAAATCCCGGACAACATGTGGGTGAAATGTCCGGTTAGTGGCCAGATGGTCTTTTACAAAGACCTCGAGGCCAACCAGTTCGTTGTGCCTGGTTCCGACCACCACATGCGGATGGGCGCTGATGCGCGACTGATCAATCTGTTCGACGAGGGCAAATATGAAGCGGTTGAGCTGCGGGATGTGCCCGCTGACCCGCTGAAATTCCGAGATGGCAAGCGCTACACGGACCGCATCAAGGAAGCCCGGGCTAAAACTGAGCTTAAAGATGCCGTTCTGGTTGGCGAAGGATCGCTCGATGGGCGGACTATTGTTGCAGCAGCACAAGATTTTCGCTTCATGGGCGGATCGCTTGGCATGGCAGCAGGCGAAGCTGTGGTCACCGGCATGCTGCGCGCCGCCGAGATGAAGGAGCCGTTTATTCTGTTTGCCGCATCCGGTGGTGCGCGCATGCAGGAAGGCATTCTGTCGCTCATGCAGATGCCGCGCACGACGATTGCCGTGCAACGCCTTAGAAACGCAAATCTGCCATACATTGTCGTGCTGACCGATCCGACCACCGGCGGCGTAACAGCATCCTACGCGATGCTCGGCGACGTTCATATTGCGGAACCCGGTGCGCTAATCTGCTTTGCCGGGCCACGCGTTATTGAGCAGACCATCCGTGAGCAGCTGCCAGATGGCTTCCAGCGTGCCGAATATTTGTTGGAGCACGGCATGATCGACATGGTGGTGCATCGACACAAGATGCGCGAGACGCTGTCGCGGGTCACCAGCCTAATGATGGCCAATCGGGCACCTGCTGAAATTTCTACTGCCGATAAGGCACGCCTTGCAAAAGCTGCTGCCAACCTTGAAGCACGGTCCCCGGCTGCAGCTGCCAATGGCGCAACCAAGCCGCTTAACGGCGCCGACGCTCCGTTGTCAGCTAATGGTCCTGCTACCGGGACTGGCACTGCCGCGATGAACGGGTCAGGCAATGCAGAGCACGGCAAGGCTGCCGCGGCAAATGGCGCTGTCAATGCTGACATCATCACGCCCGAAGTCGTACTCAGTGCAAAATCCAAGCGCGGCAAAGCGAAACCACCTTCAAACGGTGCCAAGCCGAAGTAGTGGGTGAGCGGTCGATAGATCGCGCCTGTTGAACCACTGCGAAGGATTCGCGCATGCCGACTGTATCCAGCGATACCCTGCTCGCAGAGCTCGGCAAACTGCATCCAAAACTCATCGACCTATCACTTGAGCGCATCACTGAGCTGCTCGAGCAGCTTGGCGCGCCGCACCGAAAACTACCGCCAGTGATCCATGTTGCCGGCACCAACGGCAAAGGCTCGACCACCGCCTTCATGCGCGCCATGCTTGAAGCTGCGGATTTGCGGGTGCACACTTACACCTCGCCGCATCTGGTACGCTTCCACGAGCGCATTCGGCTGGCCCGCGCACCCGGTCAATCGAGCGATATCGAGGAAGCCGAACTGGTCGACTATCTGAGCCGTGTGACCAAGGTCAACGCCGGCCAACCGATGACATTCTTTGAAATGACCACGGCCGCTGCGTTTGTCGCCTTCGCCGAGATCCCAGCCGATGTCGTTCTGCTTGAGGTTGGTCTTGGTGGACGACTGGATGCTACCAATCTTATTGCCAAGCCGGCGGTGTCAGTAATCACCCCGATTTCGCTCGATCATACCGAGCTGCTGGCGGCAACGGTTGAAGAGATCGCCCGCGAGAAAGCCGGCATCCTCAAAACAGGCGTGCCTGCCGTGATCGGGCCGCAACTCGCTGGCGTCAGCGATGTACTGGAGGAGATCGCAGGCCGGGTCGGCGCGGAGCTGTTGACGTGGGGGCAGGATTTCGATGCCTATGAGCAGAACGGGCGATTGGTCTACCAGGGTGAGGATCGTGTCATTGATTGCCGCCTGCCTGAGTTGCACGGCCGACATCAGGTCATGAATGCGGGCTTGGCGATTGCAGCCCTGCTGCACGCCGATATCGAACATAAGATCCCTGAGGACGCGATCGACCAGGGCTTGGCGCACGTGCGCTGGCCGGCACGCATGAGCCGGCTCAACGATGGTGCGCTCGCCCAGATTGCCGGTGATGCGACCGAGGTCTGGCTGGACGGCGGCCATAACCCGGCAGCTGGTGCAGCGCTCGCGCAGTTTCTGGCCGAGCTTGAAGAGCGAGCACCGAAACCGACCTTCCTGATTGTCGGAATGATGCAGCGCAAGGATGTTGAAGGGTTCATCGCGCCGTTCGAAGATCTCGCACGTGAAGTTTTGACCGTGCCGATACCGAACAACGAAACGGGTGCACTGTCCGCTGGCGACCTTGCTGACCGAATTTCGACAGCCGGCTTACCGGTCTGCGAGACATCTGGTGTGCTCGACGCAATGCGCCAGATCACAGCGGTGGAGCCTGGTGAAAAACGCATACTGATCTGCGGCTCGCTGTATCTTGCCGGCGCGGTGCTGGCGTTTGATGAACGTGGCGGCGTATAAGGGGCAATTCCGTTTCCAATTCGTATTTCAAACCAATGTAATCCCAGCTCATCCCGCCTACAGGTCGTCACGAATCAATTGGCGAGACGCTTGCCCGAATCTGTTATAGGTTGCACAGCAAAGTTCGGGCCTGATCCGAACTGATCCCGGCTGCCGTTCCGTATACAGCTGAGATGGCACGCGAAACGACCTATATGACCCGGTTGACACACTTTCCGCTCTGCCCGCATTCCAGGTCTATTCGGCTGGTGCTTGCGGAGATGCAGGTTGCACACACGCTGCAGGTCGAACTGCCGTGGGCCTGGCGCAAGGCGTTTCTGGCGATGAACCCCGGCGGCAATCTGCCTGTGCTCGAGTTGGATAACCACATGGTGCTCTGCGGCACCTATCCGATTTCGGAATATCTCGCCGAAGAATATAGTAAGCACCGTTCAGACGGCCCAGCGGCGCCCTTGTTTCCTGGTGATATCGAAGAGCGGGCCGAAGCACGGCGGCTTGTTGATTGGTTTCACACCAAATGCCACCGCGAAGTCACGCGTGATCTACTCTATGAAAAGCACTATGCTCGGGCCGCGGGCATTCGTGGGCACTCACCTGACTCAGAAGTGCTGATCGCTACGATCCAAAACCTCAAACAGCACATGCGCTACATTGGGTTTCTGACAGACTATCGACGCTGGTTGGCCGGCGATGAGATGAGCTTTGCGGATCTTGCCGCCGCCGGACATGTGTCATGCCTCGACTATCTTGGCGTCATTGATTGGGATAAATATCCATCGGCCCGGGATTGGTATGTCCGCATAAAATCACGGCGCTCGTTTCAAGGCATCCTTGACGATCGCGTACCTGGCCTAGCCCCGCCCAACTATTATGCTGACCCGGATTTCTAGGCAAACGCGACCGGCATTGAGCGCAAAAACATTCGACCGAGTATGGTGCTGCCTTGGCGAAAGCCCTTGAAAAACTCATCAAAAAGCGCGCGGCGGCATTCGGCTTTGACGTTTGCGCAATTACAACGCCCGCGGCAATTGTAGATGCAACCGCTCGCCTAAAAGATTTTGTCGGTAATGACTACCACGGCGAAATGGCGTGGATGGCCGAAACGCTGGAGCGTCGAAGCAATCCGCAAGCATTGTGGCCCGACTGCCGGTCGGTGATCATGCTTGCAGCGAACTATGGTGCCGGCAATGAGACTGATCCATTAGCGCGCATTGGAGAGACGGACCGCGCTGTGATTGCCCGCTATGCCAAGGGCCGCGATTATCACGATATTATCAAAGGGCGCTTGAAGCAGGTCGCTGGCGGGCTTGCAGCTGTGCCGAATGTTGAGGTGAAAGTCTTTGTCGACACCGCGCCGTTGATGGAGAAGCCGCTCGCCCATGCTGCCGGACTCGGCTGGCAGGGCAAGCATACCAACCTGGTGTCGCCGGAGTTCGGTTCCTGGCTGTTTCTGGGCGCTATCCTGACAAGCGCGGCACTTGAGCCGGATACGCCAACTGTCGACCATTGTGGCAGTTGTCGCCGTTGTCTCGATGTCTGCCCGACCGACGCTTTTCCGGCACCTTACAAGCTTGATGCACGGCGCTGTATTTCTTACCTGACGATTGAATATGAGGGCCACATTGCGCCTGAGTTTCGCTCAGCTATTGGAAACCGTGTGTTTGGCTGTGACGACTGTCTTGCTGTCTGCCCATGGAACAAGTTCGCGCAAGCCAGTCAAGAGGCAAGATTTGCTGCACGTGTTGAGACCGACGATCCGCCGATTGGCGAGTTGCTTGATATGGACGACGCTGCGTTTCGCAAACGCTTTCAAGGTACACCCGTTAAGCGGACCGGACGCGACCGGTTTTTGCGCAACGTGCTGATCGCGGCTGGCAACTCAGGTGATCGGGCTTATCTTGGGCAGATACGTAAGTTGCTGTCCGACGATGCGGCGGTTGTCCGCGCTATGGCCATCTGGGCGCTGCACCGATTGGGCAGCAACGACGAGTTCGAGGCCGAGCGGTGTGCACGATGCGAGAAAGAACCTGATGGGGCAGTTAATTCAGAGTGGGGCCGCACAGCCGTCGCCCCAGAGGAGAACCCGCGATGAGCCATCTGGCGGCGCTAGGTTTGGGTTACACAGCAAACACGTTGGCGCGCAAGTTGCGCAAGTCAGGCTGGCATGTGACCGGTTCATCACGAACTGAGACGGGCGCCGATGCAATCCGCGAACAAGGCTACGGCGCGTTGGTCTTGAATGACGATACCACCGTGGAAATGCTTGCTGGCACATTGGAAACGGTGACGCACATCCTGGTCTCAGCATCGCCTGGTGCACCTGGCGACCCAATAATTGAGCGCATTAAACAGATATGCGCGCGGCTGCCGCAGCTTGAATGGATTGGATATCTCTCCACGATTGGCGTGTACGGCGGTCATGAGGGCGGCTGGATCGATGAAGAGACGTTGCCTCAACCAACTTCGGAACGGGGCAAGCGACGCGTTGTCGCCGAAAATGCTTGGTTCGAATTTAGTAGCGTCTACTCGACTAAAGTACAGGTGTTTCGGCTACCTGGCATTTATGGGCCCGGTCGTAGCGTATTCGATCGTTTGCGGGCTGGTACATCGCGACGCATCATCAAGCCGGGGCAGGTGTTTAACCGCATGCATGTTGACGATATCGCCGGTGCGCTTGAATGCGCGATCAATCCGCCATCGAGCAAGTCAACGCTCTTTAACCTCACCGACGGCACGCCAGCTGCGCCACAGGATGCGATCACCTATGCAGCTGACTTGATGGGTATCGAGCCGCCGCCAGAAGTGGCGTTCGATGACGCTGAGATGACCGAGATGGCGCGGAGCTTTTACGGCGACAACAAGCGCGTCTCGAATGCGCGCATGAAAATCGAGCTTGGCTACGAACCGCACTATCCGACTTACAAGGAAGGTCTTGCGGCAATTTGGCAGGCTGAAAGTGCCGAACGTAAATAATTCAAACTTTGATGATATTTGCCAGCCGAATCCGTCATTGCTGGCGGTGCCAAGGACAAAGGACCCCCGAGATGCGCATGCCTGAAATGACCTTGCCTGCTGCGATGAAACGAATTTTCAGCCGGGCGGCTGGCGCCGCTCTAATCAGCCTTGGTCTTGCTGGTTGCTACAATGTTGATGCGACCGTTACCTTTCGCGAGGATGGCACGGCCGCGATGACAAGCCGGCTCGATTTCCCGCGAGATGCCATTCACGTCGCTAATTTCTACAAAGCGATCATGGAGCTGCGGCCGGAAACGCAGAATTTTTTCAACGATGGCCTTTGCCAATCGGTTGAGAAGCTTGCAGCGATGAACCCGCAGCAAACGATCGACCTCAAAGCACGGGAATACACGACGGACAATCGCTTTGGTTGCGGCTTCCTTTATCAGGCCGGCGACAGTGTTGCGCTGATCGACAAGGCCACGAAGACGATCGGTGGCAACGGTAATGTGCTGAAGGTCGAACAACTCGGGCCGCGGCGCGCGCGCATCGAAATCAATTTCAACAACATGCCGGACCTGTCACAGATGATGCCAGGCCTGATCATGCTCGGCGCTATGAAATACGGCAAACCTGGCCAGGGCCTGCCAAACATGGCAGCCGCCAACAAGATCTCACAAGCCTACGCAGAAGCAGCACTTGCCATGGCTCGGATGTCGGCCTCCAACAATCACCTGCGGCTCGCCATCAAAGCTCGCCGAGTCGTCGAAACCAATGGCAAACAAGACGGAGACCTCGTCAAATTCCAATGGAGCTGGGAGGAATTTACGCGCCTGATGGTCAAGCCGACAGAAGGCAAACCAGACGCCAAGGTGTACTACGCCGTTATCGAGTACTGAGCCACCCCACCATCCTCAGAGCAGCGCTGCGATACGATCGAGCAGGAGTTCCAAGTCTTGCGGTCGGGAGAGGCGATGCTCGCCGTCAGGCACTTCAGTGAGATAAACCGGTGCGCCCGTCAGAGACGCAACGAGGCGCTCAGAGTGCTCGTAAGGCACATCCGGATCCTGTCGACCGTGGATGATTTCGACCGGGCAGCCGGGATTCCATGGCGTCGTCCCGAGAAGGTTTTCGCGACCATCTTCGATCAGACCACGCGTAATGGGATAAGGCTCATCGCTATACTTTGATGGCCGGTACCAGACGCCACGCTCCGTGATCTGGCGGCGAATTTCTTCCGGCGCACGCTTCCACATCAACTCTTCGGTCATATCCCAGGCGGGTGCGATCATCACGATGCCGGCAACACGCGACGGCTTTGATATTGTTGCTGCGGCCTGTAGATTGCGCGTTAACAACAACGCGAGATAACCACCCATGCTGGAGCCAACGACAATCTGAGGGCCGTCGCTCACATGCTTGAAAATAGCCAGAGTTTCTTCGAGCCATCTGCTGATCGTGCCGTCTTCAAAGCGAGCCCCAGGTTCGCTGCATGATTGGCCGTGTCCCGAATAATCGAACCGGGTGTACGCGAGCCCATTCTGTTGTGTCCAATCAGCAAGCGCTGTTGCTTTCAGGCTCAGCATCTCGGATTTGTACCCCTGCAGCCAGAGGATGCCAGGAGTGTCTTTTTGCGCGCTTAGAGGCAAGTTTGAAGGGCCGCTGCGGGATGCATTGCGAGGTTGGGTCAGATATGCGATGGGACGCTGATGGTCGCCATCGCCAACGATCAGATGCTGTACCTGCTGGCTCTGGGACATGCGAAACCGGCTCCGGCTATTCGTGTATTGAAAGATTTTGATCGTCTTGACAGACCAGTCTCATAACAACATGGAACATTGCGTTAAACCGCCCACCATATTGCAGATTGTGCCCGAACTGGAAACAGGTGGTGCCGAGCTCTCTGCGATAGAGATGGTTGAGGCGATAGTGAGCGCGGGCGGACGAGCGCTGGTGGTTTCCGAAGGCGGGCGCATGGAAAGCGCGCTCAAGGCCGCTGGCGGCGAGCTGATCAGTATGCCGGTTGCGACCAAGAATCCGCTGCAAATCTGGCGCAATGGCCGAGCGATCGCCAGAATCGCGTCTACCGAGAGTGTCGCATTGCTGCATGCGCGCAGCCGAGCACCGGCCTGGAGCACGCTGATCGCCTCACGACAGTCGGGCATTCCATTCATCACAACATACCACGGCGCTTATGGCGAACGCGGACGAGTCAAACGGTTCTATAACGGCGTCATGGTGCGCGGACTTCGGGTGATTGCAAACTCGGAATATACGGCACATCTGATTAGATCGCGCTATCAGGCGCCTGACAGCAAGATTCGAGTTATCCACCGTGGCGTTGCAGCAGCATTTAATCCTGCCGAGATCGAGCCAGAGCGCATCCAGACGATCCGCAAGCGTTGGGGCGTCGCTGAAGGATCGCGCGTCGTATTGCTTGCGGGCCGACTGACAAGCTGGAAAGGCCAACGTATCCTGGTCGACGCCTTCGCTCAGCTGGACAAACAGAACAAAACCGGCAATGCGGTTGTCGTGCTCGCCGGCGACCACCAGGGGCGAGACGCGTATCGAGATGGGCTGATCGAGCAAATCGCAGCCGCCGAATTAACCGAACGTGTCCTGCTTGTCGGCCATGAAGGTGATATGCCGGGCGCATTCGCTGCCGCACACATCGCGGTTGTGCCCTCGACTGAGCCAGAAGCATTCGGGCGTACTGCAGTTGAAGCGCAAGCGATGGGCTGCCCGGTCGTCGCAACCCGACACGGTGCCCCCCCTGAAACAGTGATCGCACCTCCAGAGGCAAGCTCAGATGAGCAGACCGGTTGGCTCGCCGAACCGGGCAGCGCGGACGACCTAGCAGCCAATTTGGCTGCAGCCTTGGCGCTCCCGGATGAAGCACGACGCACGATGGGTGCGCGCGCCCGCGCGAACGTTCAGGCTAATTTTACCAGTGCGCTTATGAAATCGAAGACACTTATGCTATATAATGAAGTATTCGATGAGCTACCTACCGCGAAGCAAATTGGCCGTTTTAAGCTGAATTAGCGCGTCAAATGGCTTGACTCGGAGTTGGTTCTTATCAATCTACCCGTGTGGTTCTTCGTTTGGTTGCAATATTCGACCATCGCGCAAGACACCATGCTAACTTTCTATTCGAAACCTGGTGCAACTACTTTAGGAGACGCAACCATCCGACGACCATATAGAGGCCAGCAGGAACGTGAACCGTCCGGTCCGAAGACCAACGAAGACATCCTAGCTATCGAGGTCAGACTTATTGACGAAACCGGAGAAAATGTCGGTGTCGTTCAAAAAACTGATGCGCTTGAGCGCGCGGTGTCGACGGGACTTGATCTGGTAGAAATTTCGCCAGATGCGAAACCACCTGTCGCGAAAATTATGGACTACGGCAAGTTCAAATACCAAGAACAAAAGAAAGCTGCCGAGGCCCGTAAAAAGCAAAAAACCGTTGAAGTTAAAGAAATAAAGATGCGCCCGAACATCGACAACCATGATTACGATGTGAAAATGCGCGCCATGAACCGGTTTTTTGATGAAGGTGACAAGGTCAAAGTAACGCTGCGCTTCCGCGGCCGTGAAATGGCCCACCAACAGCTTGGCCGGGAACTTCTGCTCAAGGTTAAAGGTGACACCGAGGAAATTGCCAAGGTGGAATCAGAGCCGCGGCTGGAAGGCCGCCAAATGGTTATGGTGCTGGCGCCTAAGCTGTAACTGCACGCCATCCGCCCTGGGGCCACCCACAAACTGCCCTGGGTTGTATTTACTCGTGAGCGGGCACAAGATTGCAATGCCGCTCATGAGCTTTAAACGCTTGCAAGCCGCCTACTGGCGCCTTATAAGCACGGCTGGTCGTCCGGCGGGGCATGCCGTGGCGACCATTTTGCTTTGGTGATAGCGTCACCTGAACTTGTCCATTCATCCTTCAAGCTGACCAGAGGCACCGCGCTTGCGGTCTGTCACTGTTGATTTTGTTGGTAAATTTGGATCGCGCTGTCGCCCTTTAGATCGTAAGGAGAGCGAAATGCCCAAGTTGAAGACCAAGGCGAGCGCCAAAAAGCGCTTCAAGATGACGGCGACCGGTAAGGTCAAAGTTGCAGGTGCCGGCAAACAGCATGGCATGATCAAGCGATCGAGGAAGTTCATCCGCAACGCACGTGGCACCATGGTGCTTTGTGACGCGGACGCGAAGATCGTCAAGAAATACATGCCGTATCATCGCTAATCGCGATTTTGCCAACCCAACCTGTAATAGATCCCATCATCAGGAGTGATAGCGCATGGCTCGCGTAAAACGGGGCGTAACCGCCCACGCCAAGCACAAAAAAGTCCTTGCCGCCGCCAAAGGTTTTTATGGCCGCCGTAAGAATACAATCCGCATTGCCAACCAGGCCGTCGAGAAATCGATGCAGTATGCTTACCGCGACCGTAAACGGCGCAAGCGTACGTTCCGCTCGCTATGGATCCAGCGCATCAATGCTGCAGCCCGCGAACACGATATGACGTATGGCCGGTTTATTGACGGGCTGAACAAAGCCGGTATCGAGATCGATCGCAAAGTGCTGGCCGATATCGCCGTACACGATGCAGCAGCATTCGGCGCCCTGGTTGGGCAAGCTAAGGCTGCTGTCGATGCAGCCGCCGCCGCCCAGAGCTGAACCAACGCCTAGTTGCTGAAATCTTTGCACACATTAACAAGCGTTTGGGCCGCGTCGCCAATGGTGGCGCGGTCTTTTGTATTTACACTCTTGTTTATGCACTGGCCAAACGCAATTGCTGCAATTTCTAATGGTCGTGCTATGGAGACGTGCGCACGTCACCGCAATGCTGCACGATAGCGACCCTAATCTTTGACCCGTTAAGCACTGGAACAAGTCCGGCATGGAAGCGGAAGCACTTACAACAATCGAAACCGAATTGGCTGGCGAGATCGCCGGCTGTGACACTCTTGCAAGCCTGGATGATGTCCGGGTCCGTGCGCTCGGCAAGAAGGGCCGGATTTCCGGCCTGATGCAGCAGCTTGGCAGCATGGCACCTGATGAGCGCAAAGCGTTTGGTCAGGCCGTCAACGCTCTCAAGACACAAATTTCCGGTAAGCTCGATACACGACGCGGCGAACTAACCGCCAAGGAACTTGCCAACCGCCTTGCGACGGAACGAGCGGATATTACCTTGCCTGTCCGGCTGGGCCCGCTGTCTGAAGGGCGCATCCATCCGGTTAGCCAGGTTTTCGATGAAATCTCTGAGATTTTCGCCGATATGGGCTTCGCAATCGCCGAAGGCCCCGATATCGAAACCGATGACTATAATTTCGAACGACTGAACATTCCGTCTGATCATCCAGCGCGCCAAGAACACGACACGTTCTATCTGTCGGGTTCACTGCCAAGTGATGACGTTGGGGATGGAATGCGTAAAGTGCTGCGCACCCACACGAGCCCGGTTCAGATCCGCACGATGTTGAACCAGAAGCCGCCGATTCGGGTGATCGCGCCAGGCCGGGTGTATCGTAGCGATAGCGACCAGACCCACACGCCGATGTTCCACCAGATCGAAGGCCTGGTGATTGACGAAGTGACCCATCTCGGCCACCTGAAATGGTGCCTGGAAGAGTTTTGCAAGGCGTTCTTTGAAGTTGATGAAGTCAAGATGCGATTCCGGGCATCGCACTTCCCGTTCACCGAACCGTCGATGGAGGTCGACGTTGATGCAGCCGCCATTGGCAAACCAGGACAATGGCTGGAGATCCTCGGTTCGGGCATGGTGCATCCGAAAGTCATCGCCAACTGCGGCCTCGACCCAGAAAAATACCAGGGCTTTGCTTTTGGCGTCGGTCTTGACCGATTAACAATGCTGAAATACGGCATTCCCGATCTACGTGATATGTTCTCAGCGGATCTCAGGTGGATGAAGCACTACGGTTTTCTGCCAATGGATATGCCCACACTGGCGCGTGGCATGAGCAGTTAAGCGGCGGACACCGCAAACTGTTCTTTGATTGCGCCCCGCACTGGGCGCCTAACGGATGTCAGAACTGATGATGCTGTTTCTTCAGGATCTGCAAGGTTCGATACTGGTCGCGATTGTCATTAGCCTAATGATGATCGCGACGGTGTTCTTCATCATCTTCTATCATGACAGCAAACATGACGAGATCGACCGCTGGGTGGATTTCTCGTTTAGCGGCAACACATTGCGCGATGCCCTCGGTTACTACCGGTTCATGGCTGTGTCGATGTTGTTCTTCTACATTCTGTTCACGTGCAGTTGTCTCTATCTGCAGTACGACGGCTTTATGATCTTCTCGAACAAGGCACAAGAGCCCTTATATGGCGGGCCAATCGCGACATCACTGTTTGCGCTTGATCTGGTATGTCGCGGCGGTTTCTTTGACATCATGGAGCATTTCGACCTTCGGATAACATCGCTTTACATCAACAAGGGTTCGATGTGGTTTTGGATTTACTCCTTCGTCTTTCGGATCTTCTATGGGTTGACGCTGATCAAAATGGTCATCTCTTTCGCCTGGATCTACGGCAAAATTCGCCTCGCGCGCCGCGCACTTGGCGAGACATCCCGCCAGCCCAACCTGTTTGATTAGCCATTGTCTGCCACTGCAATCAACCACAACACTTCAACAATGAGCAAAAACCGCCTATGACCTCACGGTCACACGAACCGGTGCTCACCTGAAACGACGACTGGACCGTTATGAAGTTCACACTTTCCTGGCTGAAGGATCACCTCGATACGGACGCCTCGCTTGAGACGATCGAGAAGACGCTGTCATCCATCGGCCTTGAGGTTGAAGGCATTGAAGACCCATCGAATGCGCTTGGCGTGTTTACGATCGCGCGTATCGTTGAGGCGAAGCAGCACCCTGATGCCGATCGTTTGCAGGTCTGCCAGGTCGAAATCAAGCCGGGCGAGCCAACCGTCGAAGTTGTCTGCGGTGCGCCAAATGCGAAACCCGGGCTGGTTGGCGTGTTTGGTCCGATCGGCAGTTACATTCCGGGAACCGGTATCACGCTGGAGAAGCGGCCAGTGCGTGGCATCGATTCAAACGGCATGATGCTATCAGAGCGCGAGCTGGAACTCTCTGAGGACCACGACGGCATTATCGAGCTTGATACCGCCCTCGCTGATTGTGTTGGGCAGAAGTACATCGATGTTGCCGGCCTCAATGATCCGGTCATTGAGATCGCCATCACACCGAACCGGCCCGACTGCACGGGCGTACGCGGTGTTGCCCGTGATCTGGCAGCAGCTGGTGTCGGCACGTTGAAGCCTGAACCTACGCTTAAACATACGGTTGAGGGCGACTTCGATTGCCCCGTAGACATCCAACTCGAATTCTCGTCTCAGGCTGCTGACGCCTGCCCTGTGTTCGCTGGCCGCTATGTGCGTGGTGTTCAAAACAAGCCAGCGCCCTCGTGGATGCAGCAGCGCCTGAAGGCTGCCGGGTTGCGGCCGATCAGTTCTCTGGTTGATATGACCAACTACGTATCGCTTGATCGTGGCCGGCCGCTGCACGTTTACGACGCCGATAAGTTGCAAGGGCATATCCGGGCACGGCTCGGCAAAGCTGGCGAGAAATTCGAAGCCCTCGATAACAAGACCTACGTCTCCGGCGATGAGATGTGCGTGATCGCTGATGATTCAGGACCGCTTGGCTTTGGCGGTATCATTGGTGGCGAGTCGACCAGCTGTACGCCCGAAACAACCAACGTGCTGATCGAATGCGCCTACTTCGATCCGTCTCGTACAGCAACGACAGGACGTAAAGCCGGCGTCATTACGGATGCGCGCTATCGTTTCGAGCGTGGCGTTGACCCGGATTTTGTCGTACCCGGCCTCGATCTTGGGACCGAATGGGTGTTGGAGCTGTGCGGTGGCACGGCATCCAAAGCGAAGATCGCGGGTGCTGCTCCATCGGGCGGCACGGTCATTTCGTTCGACTACGGTAAAGTACAACGACTGACTGGCGTAGACATTCCGGCTAGTGAAGGCAAACGGATCCTTGAGGCTATCGGCTGTGAAGTTACTGACAACGGCCCGCAATGGAAGGTCACAACGCCACCGTGGCGGCCCGACGTGCATGGTGCTGCCGATCTTGTTGAAGAAGTGATCCGCATCTATGGCCTCGACAACGTGCCTGCTGTGCCGATGAAACGCAGTCACGGCGTGACACGTGCTGTGCTGACTGATGGTCAACGACGTGCCCGGCGCGCGCGGCGGACGCTCGCCGGACGTGGACTGGTTGAGGCTGTGACGTGGTCATTCATTCCGCAAGAGCAAGCCGAACATTTTGGCGGAGGTGCCGAACAGCTGAAACTGGCTAATCCGATCTCGGTGGAGCTCTCGACCATGCGACCTGGATTGTTGGCCGGGTTGCTCGTTGCCGCCCAGCGCAACCGCAACCGTGGCTTTGACGATGTCGCCTTGTTCGAGCTTGGTCAGGCCTACCTGGATGATACCCCCAAAGGGCAGATGCAGCTTGCGTCAGGCGTCCGGGTTGGCCGTTCGCAACTTACCGGCAGCGGCCGTGATTGGCGCGGTGATGCCGTTACCGCCGATGCGTTCGACGTCAAAGCTGATGCAGCGGCACTGCTGAGCGCACTTGGGCTGGACGTCGCCAAAGTGCAGGTAACGCGCGACGCACCAGCATGGTTCCATCCTGGCCGGTCCGGCGTTATCCGCCTTGGGCCAAAGATGGTGCTGGCACACTTCGGCGAAGTGCATCCAGCAACTCTGAAACTGCTCGATATCGATGGCCCGACCACAGCCTTTGAGATCTTCCTGCATGCACTCCCCCCGGAAAAACGCAAAGGACGGGCGCGGGCTGCATTGGACGTTTCGGATCTACTGCCGGTTCGCCGCGACTTTGCCTTCGTTGTCGATAAAGAGACCGACGCAGGTGCTATTGTGCGGGCTGCGACCGGGGCCGATAAAGCGTTGATATCCGGCGTCAACGTGTTCGATGTTTTTGAGGGCAAAGCCCTTGGCGAGGACAAAAAGTCGATTGCCATCGAAGTCACATTGCAACCGTCGACGAAGACGCTGACCGATGCAGAAATCGACAAAGTCTCCGAGAAAGTGATTGCGGCCGTTCAGAAAGCAACGGGCGCCACCATCAGAGGTTAGAGTCGAGATTGGAGACCGTTGCTGTGTTGCGTTCGGCTTCAGTCCAACTCTGAGCCTCAGCTCTTCTTCATCAGGAAGACGGCTCTTTCGCCGAACAGATTCTGCAAGCCGATCGAGCGATTGATCGGCAGGCGGCGCCCCCACGAGTTGAACGCAACTGCTTCCTCGATTTCGGCATCAACCGCTTCACAGAGTTTGGCGAAATCGACGATCGAGCATAGATGCGAATCCGGACTGTCATACCAGGCTTCTGGCAGATTGCGGGTCTGCGGCATGCGGCCTGTCAGCAGCAGCGATGTCCGGATCTGCCAATGGCCAAAGTTCGGAAACGATACGATGGCATGACGGCTAATGCGCAGCAGGTTCTCCAGCACGGTCTTCGGATAGCGTGTTGCCTGGATGGTTAGACTCAAGACCGCGTAATCGAAGGCTTTGTCCGGATAATCGTCGAGATCGACGTCCGCGTCGCCCTGAATCACCGAGAGCCCGCGCGCAACGCACGCGTTGACATTTTCTCTGGACACTTCCATGCCGCGACCATCAGTGCCGCGATTGTCCGACAGCAAATGCAACAGCGCGCCGTCACCGCAACCGACATCGAGTACACGCGCACCGGCCGTGACCATTTCGGCAATCAGCTGATGGTCAACACGTGGCTGATCAGCAATCTCGGAGGCTTCAGCCGCAAAGCGATCAGCTGTTTCATCCATCGTCGCCATTGTGCTTCACTTCCGACTAAGCTGCCGGAGCCTCTGTCAATTATTGTTTCTTAAGGATGGGGCCTTGCGTCGAGGCAGAACCACTTCATCTAGCACGAAATCGCTCTAATTGCTCGCTTCCGCTATCCCGCGCCGCTTGGCGGCAGCCTGGATAAAACCGCCAACGGTTGCGAAAAATTCCGGCTCGTTGACAAGGAACGCGTCATGGCCTTTGTCGCTCTCGATCTCAACAAAGGAGACGTTGGCCGCGACAGCATTCAAAGCCTGCACGATTTCCTTGTTTTCGCGCGTTGGATACAGCCAGTCACTGGTAAACGAAACAACGCAGAACCGTGTTTTGGTGCCCCGGAAAGCGTCGGCGAGGATGTCATCGTAACGTGCTGCAAGGTCAAAATAGTCCATTGCGCGGGTAATGTAGAGGTAGCTGTTAGCATCAAACCGATCGACGAAGGTTGAGCCCTGATAGCGCAAATAGCTCTCGACTTGGAAATCGGCATCAAACGAGAATGAGCGGTCGTCCCGATCCTGGAAATTGCGGCCGAATTTTTGTTGAAGCGCTTCTTCGGAGAGGTACGTTATATGAGCTGCCATGCGCGCAACCGCTAGCCCGCGCCGGGGCACCTTTCCTTCGCGTAGATAGTCGCCGTTGCACCAATCCGGATCAGCCATCACCGCCTGGCGGCCAACTTCATGGAAGGCGATGTTTTGCGAAGAATGCCAGGCAGCTGTCGCGATGGGTACGGCTGCAAACACGCGGTCACCGTAGCACGCGGCCCATTCAAGAACCTGCATACCGCCCATCGAGCCGCCGACGACCGCGAAAAGTTGATCAATCCCGAAGTAATCGATCAGGTGAACCTGCGCCTCGACCATGTCACGGATTGTGACTACTGGAAAATCAATGCCGTATGCTTTACCGGTTGCTGGATCAATCGATGCCGGGCCGCTTGACCCCATGCAGCCACCAATGATGTTGGGGCAGATCACAAAGAAACGATTGGTATCAATCGGGCGCCCCGGACCAATCAACAGCTCCCACCAACCGGGCTTACCGGTTATCGGATGGACATTGGCACAGTGCTGGTCGCCAGTTAGAGCATGGCACACCAGAATGGCATTTGATTTATCCGCATTGAGTTCGCCATACGATTGGTAGGCTATCTTGAAGGGGCTCAGAACTTGGCCACCCTCAAGCTTCAGGCCAGGTCCATCCGTGAACTCCACCACTGGACTGGTCGGATTATTGACCTCATCGAGCGAGGTACCGTCAACGGCCTTCAACTGGGGGGATGTATCAGCGTTCATTGTCATTCCGTTAGCGCATCAAGACGCAGGCCGTTTTCGGGCCCCAAAACAAGAGCTGGGCGCGGGTGAAGATCGTTTCCTACAGCTTTTTTGCTCCCATGGAAACCGCCAGATGTTTGCCAGGCTCGGCTAAGTGGACCGCCAAGCCACGCAGCGCATGCTCTTGACCATGTCGAACAGCTGCTTCTTTGGCACCAAACGAATATTTGCTTTCAGCGGCGTGCAGCCTTATTTAAACGGGTCGATCCAATAGGATCGATGAGTTTCCGATCATAGAGATTATGGTGAAAGCCGATGGCCGAAACAGGTCCGAAGCCGCGTGATGGTGTGTTGAACATTAGTGCCTATGTACCCGGCGGCCACTCGGTTGAGGGGCATGCAGAGCCAATCGTGCTTTCAGCGAATGAGACACCGCTCGGCCCGAGCCCGGCAGCTTCGGCTGCATATCGCAAGGTCGAAGCGTCCCTATCACGTTATCCGGATGGCTCATCCACGAAGCTGCGTGAGGCGATTTCGACTGCGTATGGCCTCAACGCCGACCGGATTGTGTGTGGCACGGGATCCGACGAAATCCTCAATCTGCTCGCCCAGACGTATCTCAGCTCTGGCGATGAAGCGATCCATACGGCACATGGCTTTCTGGTCTACAAAATTGCGACGCTCGCAGCTGGGGCGACGCCTGTTGTCGTGCCGGAAACTAATCTCACAGCTGACGTAGACAAGATACTGGCCGCTGTCACAGAGCGCACCAAGATCGTGTTCCTTGCCAACCCGAATAATCCAACAGGCACCTATCTTCCCTTTGAAGAGGTTCGCCGGTTGCGTTCAGGATTGCCGGGCGAGGCGCTTCTTGTTCTGGATGCCGCTTATGGTGAGTACGTTCGGCGCAATGACTATGAGGCTGGCCTCGAGTTGGTTGCGACAACCGACAATACCGTCATGACGCGCACCTTTTCCAAGATCCATGGTCTCGCGGCACTCAGGATCGGATGGGCCTATTGTCCATCAGGAGTTGCAGACGCACTTAACCGTACGCGTGGACCGTTCAATGTATCGGCAGCCGCAATTGCAGCCGGGGCGGCTGCGATTGCCGACAAGGCACACATCGAGAAATCGATCGCCCACAACGATGAATGGCTCTCCTGGACGGCGACCGAATTGCGCGAACTTGGACTTGAGGTCACTGATAGTGTCGGCAACTTCCTGCTGATCCATTTCTCCGAGACGGGAAATCATACGGCTGGCAAGGCTGATGCGTTTCTGAATTCGCGCGGGATCATCCTCAGAGGCATGGCCGGGTATGGTCTCGGCAATGCGTTGCGCATGACCATTGGAACTGCCAATGAAAACAAAGCGGTCATTAGTGCACTTCGAGACTTTCTGGGGAATTCATAACCGGCATGTCAGACGGACATTTTAAGAAGATAGCTTTGATCGGCGTTGGACTGATTGGGTCATCAATTTCTCATGCGGCACGCCGTGGTGGGCTCGTTGACAGCATAACGGGCCATGCGCGAACTGCTGAAACACGCGACACAGCGGTTCGACTCGGGCTGATCGATACGGCGCATGCAACAGCCGCCGAAGCCGTTCAGGATGCCGACCTCATCATACTCTGCGTGCCAGTTGGTGCCTGCGCGAAGGTCGCTGAGGAAATCGCACCGTATCTCAAACAAGGCTCAATCGTTACCGACGTTGGATCGGTCAAGGAGTCGGTCGTCAACGACGTCGCGCCGCACATTCCAAGCGGTGTGCATTTCATTCCAGGGCATCCAATTGCCGGCACCGAAAACTCAGGCCCGGAAGCCGGCTTTGCAGAGCTGTTCGACAATCGCTGGTGCATTCTGACGCCACTAGACAATGGTGATGCAGCCGCCACCGCAAAACTTAAGGCATTCTGGCAGGCGCTTGGTTCAGATGTCGATGTAATGACGCCTCAACATCATGACATGGTACTCGCAACCGTCAGCCATCTACCGCACCTGATTGCATTTAACATTGTCAATTCAGCACGCCATCTCGAGCAGGTGACTGACCGAGAGGTGATCAAATACTCGGCTGGCGGATTCCGGGATTTCACACGTATTGCTGCGTCAGATCCGGTCATGTGGCGGGACGTATTTCTTAATAACAAGGAGGCTGTACTGGAAATGCTGGGGCGCTTCACCGAGGATCTCACCGATCTGCAACGCGCCATACGTTTCGGCGATGGAGACAAGCTGGAACGCTTGTTTACCGAGGCACGCGGTGTCCGACAGGGCATCGTGGAATCCGGACAAGATACGGCAGCACCTGACTTTGGCCGACACGCCGGCGCCAACGAGCCGGCTTCAGAGTAGGCGGAAAGCCAAATGGCAGATGACCAACCCCAGATGCCAGCAGACCTTTGGGTGTTTGGCTACGGCTCGCTGATGTGGAACCCGGGCTTTGCCCATACCGAGCGGCGGGCAGCACATCTGGTTGGGCATCATCGCGCATTCTGCATCTATTCAACACATCATCGCGGTAGTCACGAAAAGCCCGGATTGGTACTTGGGCTCGACCGCGGCGGCACGTGTCATGGGGCTGCTTTTCGGGTTGCCCCCGAACTGCGCCGTGACGTGCTGTTTTATCTGCGTCAGCGCGAACAGGTCAGCGGTGTCTATCGGGAAGCGCGCGTCAGGCTTGAGATTGATTGTGATAGCCAAACGGAAGAAGTCGACGGTATCGCCTTCGTTGTTGAGCCGAAACATCCAAGTTACACGGGCGCTATGTCGGTTGCCAAACAAGCCCGTCTGATCCGGGCTGCGCGTGGACAATCAGGCCCCAATGTCGAGTATCTCGTAAATACCTGGCGTCAGCTGTGCTCTGCCGGCATTCGCGATCGCACTATAGATCGCGTGATCTGCTCGGTTGGCGGCTTGTTCGCATCACGACCAGTTGAACACGTGAAAGCTGCGAGCAACGTTTTGATCAGCGCGACGCGCCATAACCCGCCCTATGCGCCGTTGATGCGGCGGAACGCAAGGCGCCGATTCATGCACCGCCTGAAACTGGACGCATTGAAGCCGTAATAGCTGATGCATCAGCAATAGACCGCTGATTTGCAAGTGTGCCAGCATTGGATAGGTACACGTCTTCGACGCACTGATACAGTGACAGGAGAATTTTTATGCAACATCGCTATCTGTCACATCCCGGAAGGTAGTTTGGCTGTTTCCAGAACAGCTCTGGTTTGATTTTGTGCCATTCTTTCATCGTCTGCAAGGGCGTCTTACTGCCCAAGGCTGATTGAGGAAGCTGCTGATTGTAGAGCCACACGTA
>CAJQQK010000060.1 GCA_905480435.1 uncultured Hyphomicrobiaceae bacterium
TCGAGGGCATCAATTCTCTCGTCCAGGCCGCAAAAGCCAAGGCGCGCGGCTACCGAAACAGCAAGACCTTGAAGGCCGTCACCTACCTTATAGCTGGCAAACTCGATCTCAGGCTACCCACTTGAAACGTCGGGGAGCCAGCATTTTTGCGATACGCTTTAACGCAGAAAACTGCTCACGCCGGGAGGAAGGGCGTAAGCGGTCTTGTGTAAAAGGATATGTTGGTTCTCCTTCTTGTTAATCAGCTCTGCTTGTTCAGGTGTTAGCAGCGGTTGTCGTACTTCCAGCAAGCTCGGCCATAGCCATTGTTGCAGGCCCGGCGCCAGCGGCGGCAACGGCGCTCAAAGCGTGACCAGCGGCTGGAGTAGTAACGGTTACGGTTGTTGTAGTGGTGCGTTGCGATCGCGGCCCCGACGATGCCGATGGCGAGACCGGCGGCGAACCGTCCGCGGCGCCCTGTCTTATGAACGATTGCCGTATCAGCTGTTTTCGCAGCTGTTTCGATCGATTTCAGTGCTGACATCTGGGCGTTGGCTGGAGCGGTTACTAAGGAAGTTGAAAGGGCGGCGGTAGCGGAGGAGGGCGATTGCGATGAGCTTTTTCATGACTGGGTCTTTCTCTTAACACTGTGTAGCGGGTTGGGTCTTAGTGGGCCTGTGTGTTTGTGTCAGTCTCTCTCTGATGAGCCCAATATGCGCCACATGCCGGCAGGTCGCTGTGACCTGCCTCACAGGTCAAAAAATTTCTCAAAAATTGTTTTGCGGCTCTAATTTGTAGCCTCTGCAACTGGGGCCTTGCGGTTGTCCAAGCCCGGCATCGATGGCATGGTACACACAGTTCGAAATATCTTGAATCAAGAGGAAACGCGATGAGCGACGAACCCGTCCTGCTGGAAATATTCACCGACTATGTTTGACCGTGGTGTTATCTCAGTACCGTGCGTATTGAAAAACTGAAGCAGCATTTCAACATCAAAACCGAGCTCATACACTTCCCGCTGCATCCTGATACGCCGATCGAAGGGCGCTCGTTGCAGGATCTATTTGGCAGTGGGCCTGAGGCGATCGCCGAAAAGCAGAAGCATATGTCCGGGTTAATGGCAGCTGAAGGATTGCCGTACGGCCAGCGCACGCACACCTACAACAGTCGCTTAGCGCAAGAGGTTGGCAAGTGGGCCGATACACAGCCAGGGGGTGAGGCGTTCCACGATGCCATGTACAAGGCGTACTTCGTCGACACACTCAATGTGCATGACCACGATGTGCTGCTCGATGCCGTCGAACGCGTCGGTTTATCGCGCGAAGCTGCATCAACAGTCATTTCAGAGCGCACATTCAAGAATGCTGTCGATGCGGATTGGGCCAAATCACGCCAATACGGCGTCACTGGCGTACCCACGTTCGTTGCCGGCGGCACAGGCGCGGTCGGCTGTCAGCCCTACGACGTGCTCGAAAAGCTAATGGAACACGCCAAGGCAATATCACGCGCCTAGCTCTTGCGCCTACATCGGCGGGAATTGCAGCACTAGAAGATCGAGACCAGCGTCGCTTGCTGTGAGCGACGGCGCTGGCTCATCGGCGGTCACAAACAGCGTTGACCACTTATCGTAGATCTTGCCGTCATGCAGCAGCTCGCCCGAAGCAACCACTAGATACTGACCACCTGTGCCAGCCGGGCTCGGCATCTCACAATTGCCGCCCGCACCAAATCGATAGATCCAGGCGGCCATGCCATCATCTTCACGCTCGAAGATCGTTTCAATAGCAGGCTGCGCAAGTGCTGCGCGCTCAGCATCGCTGCTCAGCGGGATGTTCCCCTTGAGACGCGTACGTTGATTGCCTTTGGAAAGCTTATCACGGGCACCGGGCATATATTTCGCACCCGGATCCCAACGCTGCCGTAGCGTAAAATATTTGACGCCGGTTTCTGAAGCCTTGATCGGGCCGTACGGTGTGTGTCCATTGGCATACTGCACCGTTAGCGGCTGGGCTGCGTGCTTACCCATGCTGCCAATACCATCAACGAACACCTGAAACTGGTTGGTTTCGTGGAAATGGGGCAGCGTAACAGACCCAGGCGGCTGCTCGACCAAAAAGCCCTGCGGCAGGCCATTGTCGTTGACTTCGTTGCCTTCGACGTATTTGCCGCGCAATGGCGCCGCGCCCACATAACCACTCAGCGTATAGTCATGGCCATTGACGTGAACTTGTCGCTGGTTCTGCCTGGCTTCTGCCGTTGAGGTTGCAATCAGCATGGCGTTGTTCCCTGGCTTGGTCAATCCTGCCTACAGCTTACGCACAATTCGCTGTGTGTGAAGATCAACCAACCGGATAACCAACCACAATCCTTATGCAGATGGCGACAATGTCCGAAATATCGGTCACATTTTCGAGTTCCGCCGCTGTGGATCAGCCTTCAAGCATGGTCAGCGCGGCCTTGCGTTCCGACGACTTCAGCTTGAGAAATGCAGAGCGGGCAGCTTTAATATCCTTGACAGTGCCGCTGTCGGAGGCAGCTTGCAGGGCAACGGTGGTTGGATGATCCGCCCCACAAATGAAGGTCAGCGATTTGGCAAGGCGTCCCATCGCGGTTCGGTCGATTTTCATTTCGTCCATTGATGTCTCCGGCGAATAGTGTTTTCGACAATGCGAGCACCACGAGGGCTCGCTGCTGTGATAGCTATATCCGAGCAAACGTTACCACCATTGGACAGGGACCGCTGGAATGATTTGGGCAACACAATATGTCGCTTGATGCGCTGGGCTGGAATGAGCGCCTTCAACAGGAATTCCTGGAGCATGCGCAGGGCGGCTTGATGCCGGGGCGCGTGATCGGTGAGCACCGCACGCATTTTGATGTTGCCGTCGAAGGCGGTGAGCTGACAGCGGAAATTCCCGGTCGGCTACGCAACGCAGCCAAAATACGATCGGATCTGCCTGGCGTCGGAGATTACGTGGCGCTGACCCCAAGCGACGGCGATGGTCCAGCCATTATAGAAGCGGTGCTGCCGCGCACCAGCGCGATCATTCGGCAGGCTGCCGGCGAGCGGCGCCCGCAACTAGTTGCCGCCAATGTCGATATTGTATTTGTCGTCACGGCCCTCGACGGCGACTTCAGTCTGGAGCGCATAATGCGCTATCTCACGGTGATCGACGAGGGCGGCGCCACACCGGTGATCGTCATCAACAAGTCAGACATCGGCAGCGGCCTCGAGGAGGCCCTGGCCGAGTTGCGGGCTGCTGCACCAGATGTGAAGATCGACGTCGTCTGCGCACACAACGCCGCGGACGTTGCACGTCTCGAAGCTTACTTTGAAGGCGGCCGCACCATTGCCCTTCTCGGCTCATCGGGCGTCGGAAAATCGACGCTGACGAACCAATTGCTCGGCCGTGAAGCACAGGTAACTCAGACGGTGCGGGAGCACGACAATCGCGGTCGGCACACAACAACCCACCGCCAGTTGTTTGTTCGCGAAGGTGGCGGTTCCATCATGGACACACCCGGTATGCGCGGCCTGGAGATGTGGGAGGCCGAACCCATGACCGCTGACGATAACGAGTTTGAGACGATCGAAGCGTTGGCACTCGAATGCAAATTCCGCAACTGTGGGCACACCAGCGAACCGTCTTGTGCCGTCCGCGCCGCCGTCAAAAGCGGCGAGATCGCAGCCGACGTGCTTGAGCGATATCTGGCCGAAGACTAAAGGCGCTTTTTGAGGTTTGGGGGATGCGCACTTTTAGTTTGGGCCGCCCCTAACCCTCTCCCCGTGAAGAACGTGGAGAGGGAACACTGCTTCTATTTTAAGTGAAGGCTTCGCCACAAGTTGGAGAAGGTTAGGGGCAGCGTAATCCGCATGAAGTTGCCTAACAGGCTGTTGAAAATCGTCGCTGACAGCGTAGGGCAAATCAGATTCGGTGTCGTCATCAGCAATGGGGGCGGCGATGCGCGGATCGGATGCAGTGACGGGGGCTTTGTTTTCGTATGTGGACCTGGAGGATCGGGT
>CAJQQK010000061.1 GCA_905480435.1 uncultured Hyphomicrobiaceae bacterium
CCAAACAAACATTGAGTCGGACCATGACCGCCCTGACGGGCTGTGGATAAGCGGCTTCGCCTTGCGTTCGCCCTGTGGGCTCACTTCAGCCGAAGCCGCCGAAATCGAGCACTGTTACACCACGCCCTGGGACGCGATCAAAGTGGGAGGGACTAAAGGGTGTCGCATGAAATGCTCCCCGCTTCAGTCTCTTTGGGCTCACGGCTATTCCCTCGCTACACTCGGGGCCTCCGCCGGGGCGGCGCTCGCGCCGGGTCGCATGCGCTCCCTGCATGCTGATCATATTGGATGCGACATGCTTTAGCGTCCAACAGATGGAGGTTGCCGATGCGCTTGAAATCGCAGATCTGGATACAGGCATATATTCGCACCTGTGCAACCGAAAACTGCCCTGCTGTTGTCGTACATCACGGCGACAACGATGCGGGGGCCCCGTTCATCAAAATCAATCATCTCGATGGCACGGCCAGTCTCTATGGCCCGGCGCCGGCTGGCTTTAGCGAAGTTTCTGACGAACAGCGGTTTGTTGCCTTGCTAACGAAGTCCGACACCACGGAAACAGCCGTCGACGACTACATTCGCCAGCAAAGCGCGTTTGACTCAGATCTTTGGTTGATAGAGGTCGAGGATGCAAAAAGGAGACACTTTTTGGATGGATGGTTGGCGCCGGACTGATCGGCGTTAGTTTTTATACTTTTATTAAGCAAATCGCATACTGACTGTGGGGGAACGCCGTGTAGCGATGTTTGGAGTGCACGCGGTCCCGACAAGCCATACTGAAGAGGGTACGGCATGGCATTGATTATAAGATTGAATAACGAAGTCCAGGCGTCTCAGGAAGAACCGAACGTTGATGAGGTTCGCAATCAGCGCTCCGCTGAAGTCATCATATTTCCAGGCGTGCGCTACGAGCACTGGGGTGATGCACAGTCAGAGCCCGACGATCAACAGCGATCGCAAGACGGCAATCGGGATTGGCTGAAAGTTTAGTACCAACGGAGCGTGATTTTGCCGGCCCGCCTATGTGGGGCGTCGACGCGCTTCTAGGCCGCTAAGTTGCCAGCTACAGCATATCGCGTTTTAAAGGATGCACAATGCGCCTTAAACCTCACGTGCATTAACGTAATCCCGTCAGTGCCTGGCATTTGAAGGCGGCGCGCTTTTCATCAATCAGGCGACGGTAAGCGAGCCCTTTGATCGGCGCCTTTAGAATAATCAAACCGTGAACGTCCGGCAGCTTGATCACCGGGATGGTCCGATTGGCAGTCGTGATTTCAGTGTTGCCCAGAGCAAACACATTGCCAGGCGGTTCGAGAACAAGTTTGATATCCGTTTCGCGGTCGCCGCTGCCGGGCACGAAATAAAAGTTCTGCCCCTTGGGCGTATGCAATGACAGGCTCCAGCCGACGTCGGGTAGTTTGGCACTGACGCTGATACGTGCAGTTGACGCGTCATAGCGGCAAAATGAATAAAGAGCATCCGGACTAAAGAACGGCAGAGGTTGGTCTTTGGCGGTGATCGGTTTGCCAAAGGCAACCTGATTGATTGGCAGGCCTTTCCCGAGGATTTTGTAGGCGGTTGCCTCCGCGATCTGGGCTGACGACAGCGTCACCAGGATGTGGATGATAGCGGCAGCCACCAATGCAGCCGAGATCAAACGCCATTGCCCCCATGCAGCAGCGGCCCAATGCAATGCCATCTTCATCGACAATCAATCCTTCGAATAGAGGGAAGGACGAGTTCCTCGCCATCATCTGGGACGACGGCATCACCTGTTCGGTTTTGCAACTCAAGAACAACGACGATGCGGCCTGCGCGCGACGTCGGAACCCAGTTGCCGGGACGCGCTTCGCGGGCCAGATCAATGCGGATTGAAGCATCAGTGTTCGGGATAACCGTTGCCGCGTTGAAGCCATGGCGGTTCGACGCATTCGGGACCAGGCGGCCCTCGGCGTCATAGACGTTTAAGCTCCACCAATCGCTGGAAGGCGCTGGCCCCTCAATCGCATAATGACAGGCTGAGTGCAGGCGCCGATTGCTGTTGTCGAAAGCGGCCTCATAGCGCGAAACGAAGGTCGAGCTGAAAATCAACATGGCGCGCTGGTCTTGCCGGATGAGACTGTAGGGGTCGGAATTGAGACGCCCGCTCATTGTCCATTTCACCCAGGGGCCGACACGTTCGGTGTTGAACGTAGCGCCATAACCGATCACGTACCAACTTGAAAAGAGCCCGCCAAACACCGCAATGAAAACAAATGTGGTCAGCTTGACGATCAGGCCGAGCGCTGACTGCAACGCGCGTTTGATGCGGATAAAATGATCCGGCGTAATGATCGCAGGTGGTGTCATGAAGGCCATGTCAGCGCCGTCCGATCTGCGCGAGCGGATTTTCTTCAGCCCCGTCGTCTGGAATGCCGGCTGCGGCGCGGAGTGATCTGGTCAGCGTCGTGAGCGCGCGTAGCGTTGGCGCGGAGATCAGTTTGGCATTTTTTCGGGCGTCGCCCTCCAGGCCAAATGCCGGATTTTGGCGGCGCAACGCAGCAAGCCGCTGGCGCTCTTCGATTTGCCGTGGATGATCCGGCAAACCAGCTAGTGTCGGGAAAGCCATGCTCTTATGGGCAACGGCCATGTAAGACTGCCAGATCGACGCTGGTATGCTGCCACCTGTCAGCCCGCGACCGCCAGGACGATAGACCGGTCGAAAATCATCTCGACCAACCCAGACGCCTGTGACGAGCTTGCCGGTGTAGCCCATGAACCAACCATCGCGGTACCCCGAGCTTGTCCCGGTTTTTCCGGCAGCATGTGTAAAGTCGAGCTGCGCGCGTTTGCCGGTGCCATTTTGGACCACACCGACCAACATCTGGTTCATCTGTTTAACAGTCGATTTGGAGAAGATCTGCTCAGGCTCAGGTTCATCGCGTTGATGGCTGTAAATCATCTCGCCGCGAGAATTGAACACTTCGAGCAATGCATAGGGCTCAGCCTTCTTGCCGTTATTCGCAAACGCTGCATAGCCGCCGACGTGGCTGAGTGGCGTAATCCCGGTGTCGCCAAGTGCCATCGAGCAGGATGCTCGCGGCCCCTTGATCCCGAGCCGGTTGACGAGCTTGACAACGTTCTTGCGGCCAACCTTGAGGGAGACGGCAACCGCCGTTGTGTTGAGCGAAACACGAAGCGCGTCGGCCATGTTGACACGACGCCCGGAGCCATAGCTACCACTGTAGTTTTTCGGGCTCCATCGTCCGCAGCGCACGCCGCTATCGCGCAGGATCGATCGAGATGTGTAGCCGTTTTCAAGCGCGGTTGCGTAGACATAAATCTTGAATGATGAGCCCGGTTGCCGTTTTGCTGATGTCGCCCGGTTGAATTGGCTTTCGCCGTAGTCGAGCCCGCCGACGACAGCACGAACCGCGCCATCGGGCTCCATCGACACAAGCGCTGAGGTCATTTGACTGGAGATTCGCCGGCGTCGTCGCGACTTGCGCGGAATGTTGGCTCTGACGGCTTCTTCGGCAGCCTTCTGGAGATCGAGGTCAATTGTGGTGCGGGCTGTCAGCACCGAGAAGCGGCGGTCTGTGATTTTGCGGCGGATCTCGGCATAGGCGTAGTCAAGATACCAGTCGGGGCTGTCGGTCGTGCGCGTTTCGATCGGCGTCGCCGGATTGAGCCGGGCATTATAAACTTGGCCGGAGGTGTAAAAACCCGCTTCAACCAGGTTGGAGAGCACTTCGTTGGCACGCGCACGGGAGGCGGCAAGGTTGACGTGTGGCGCGTATTTTGTCGGCGCCTTAAAGAGGCCGGCCAGCATTGCCCCCTCAGCCATATTGATGTCGCGGATTGATTTGCCGAAATAGAATTGCGACGCAGCTTCGACACCGAACGCACCGCCGCCCATGTAAGCCCGGTCCAGATAAAGTTTCAGGATCTGCTGTTTGGTGAGGCGGGATTCGAGCCAGAACGACAGGAAGACTTCCTTGAGCTTGCGCGTGATTGAGCGTTCGGGCGATAGAAACAGGTTCTTGGCAAGCTGTTGCGTAAGCGTCGAGCCGCCTTGCACAACCGAGTTGGCGCGTACGTTTTCAACCAATGCCCGGAAGGTGCCAAAGAAATCGACGCCGATGTGTTCAAAGAAACGCCGATCCTCTGTCGCGAGGGCAGCCTTGACCATGTAGTCAGGGATTTCTTCGATCGGCACCGCATTGTTGAGGTTGATGCCGCGCTTGCCGATCACATTGCCATTGCGGTCTTGGAACGTGACCGAGAATTCATCGAGCGCAAGCCAGTTTTTCCGGTCAATTTCCTGAAAAGCGGGCAAGGCCAGTACATAAAGAACCACGAGACCGCCGGCACCGAGCGTCAAGCCTTCGGAGGCGAGCTCATTGGCGATACGCGGCCAACCTTGCAGTTTGAAGCGGGCAAAGAAGCTGGATGCGGCCATATCGCGACTCTTGAGCCAATGCCACGACTGCGAGAGATTGCTGTCGATCCAGGCATCAATACCGAGCCAGTTGACCAGCCTGTCGCGTCCGCCTTGTCTGAAAAACCAATCGCTCACTGCTAACGCCTCATGATAGGGGGTAAGCTACTGAAAACAAAGGCTGCACTGCCAACTCCGGCGATACGGCTACCAGCTGAGCTAATTGCGGCTCGACGGTGCGTTGCCAGAATATCAAATTGCCAGATGATCGGCCAGATCATAGGAATGGTTGCCATATCGGAAATTGACCGGAGAATCCGTCTTTATCATGGATCGCGCCAGCAATACGAGTAGGCATGCAAAACAGCAACACTAATGACGGCGCAAGCGATGACGATGCCGCCCCATTTTGGCAGCGCAAAAGTCTCGATGAAATGACCCATCGCGAATGGGAGCAGCTGTGCGACGGGTGCGGGCGTTGCTGCATGCTGAAACTTGAAGATGAAGACACGGATGTGGTTTATCTGACGCGGCTGTCGTGCAAGCTGCTTGATATCGGCAAGTGCAGCTGCACGGATTACGCAAAGCGCCACGAAAAAGTGCCGGACTGTCTATCGTTGACACCAAAGATGGTGCGCGAACTGGAATGGCTGCCAGATACCTGCGCTTATCGGCTGATTGATGAAGGCCAGGACTTGGCTTGGTGGCATCCGTTGGTATCCGGGGATCCTGGGACGGTGCATGAAGCTGGCATTTCAGTTCGCGACTGGGCGATGCCAGAGACGGCGGCGCGTGCGGAAGAGTTGCATAAGTATCTGGTGATCGACGATTAGCGCTCAGTGAGTGCAGAGCTGATCTGCGGTGTGTGCTCTCGCTTGTTCGCCGCAAAGCGCATAGGTATGCCGTGCGTGAGCGTTACCGGATCTAGGGGGAAGCATTCTCAGGCTTAGGACATTTTGGCAGTCGCTGCCGCCGGTGACGCGCGGCATCATTCTGATGTTGGTGACAACCGTGATGTTTACCGCAATGCATGCGGCAATCCGGCATGTGACCAAGGAACTGCCACCGCTGCAAGCCGCGTTTTTTCGAGCAGCCTTCGGAGCTCTGATCTTTCTGCCGCATATCTTCGGTAATGGCTTCGGGTTTCTACGCACCGAGCAGCTTGGGCTGCACCTGTTGCGGGCGTTCCTGAATGCCGTCTCGATGTTTCTGTTTTTCACCGGGCTAGCCGTAACGGCGCTCGCGAAAGTGACGGCGTTGAGCTTTACGTCGCCATTGTTTATGGCCGTCCTCAGCGTGATCATTCTTGGCGAACGGATGCGCATTAGGCGCTGGACGGCAACGCTGCTGGGTTTCGTTGGCATGTTGGTGATTGTCCGCCCGGGCTTTATTGAGCTCGACACGGGCTCGATCATGATCATCGCGTCGTCGGCGATCTGGGCTGTGACGATGATCGTCATCAAAGTGCTTTTGCGAACGGACACCAGTTTTTCGGTGACCGGATATGCCTCGATCTTTGTCAGTCTGTTTGCGCTGCCACCGGCCATCTATTTTTGGCAGAATCCATCATTGGATGCCTGGATGTGGATGGTGTTCGTCGGCGTGCTGGGGGCATCGGCCCAATTCCTATTGGCGGAAGCGCTGCGTGAAGCCGATGCTGGCGCCATCATGCCGTTCGACTTTCTAAAGCTCGTGTGGGCGTCGCTGTTTGGGTTCTATCTCTTCGCCGAAATCCCGGATGCCTATACTTGGCTTGGTGCGTCGATCATCTTTTCAAGCGGCTGTTACATTGCCTACCGCGAAAGCGTTGTGGCGCGGAAGGAACGCAAAGCGGCAACCGATGCTGTGGAGCCAACTGCCAACACTTGAAGATGGTGAAATAAGTTATCCCCGGCGCTATACTGTGTGATATCATGGTGCCGCGAGTATTGATTAGAATTATGCAAAGTATAATCGAAATATAAATCAGAATAAAATAACTTATACTGTTGACAGCGCAACGGTCTTGCAGTAGGTTTGTATATAACGCGACAATCGGGTCTCAACAGAGACCGCAGATGTCGCGTTTTTTATTCCAACATTGATAAGAATGAACAAGCGCCATGACGGTTTTGAGCGATGGTCAATGGCGGCTGCTTGAGAGTGCCTACAGCCATACGACAGAGACGATTGCGGTGATCGCCGAACGCTTCGGGGTTAGTCCTGGCACCGTGAGCAATCGTCGCAAGAAATATGGTTGGCCGCCGCGACGCGCGGGACGGGTCAAAGAGAGCACGGAACCGACGGTCGAAGCTGTGTCAGACCAGGCAACGGTGATCGAGCGGTTCTATCGACTGATCAACTTGAAACTCGAACATTTGGAGGAAGACATGGCCCGCTCCGAAGAGCGCACGCCCGCCGACAATGAGCGCGAGACACGCGCACTTGGCACACTCATCCGCAACTACGAAAAGGTCGCCGGACTTGAACAGCAACGAGGCGACGGCGAAGCGCGCAGCGATAACGGCCCGGAGTGCCAGGCTGAAGCGGAGGTCATACGCCGCGAGTTTGCGGAGCGGCTTGTTCGATTACGTAAGGCAGAGCAAAGCGACGGCGACTGATTTCGAACGCGCGCTTGTCGACATCGATGACGCGAGCCTTGCACACCTGTTGCACGACTGGGAAGTGTGGGCGCGTGATGATCAGCTGCCGCCAACCGACGATGCCTGGCGGACCTGGTTGATTCTCGGTGGTCGCGGCGCTGGTAAAACGCGGGCTGGTGCCGAGTGGGTTCGCGCCCAGGCGCTGGGTATCGCACCATTTGCAACGGCACCTGTGGCACGGATCGCGCTGGTTGGCAAAACCTATCATGACGCTCGCTCGGTGATGGTGGAGGGCATATCTGGCTTGCTTGCGATCCATGCCGATCACGAGCGCCCGACATACTACGCCTCGCGCAACGAATTGATCTGGCCCAACGGTTCGATCGCGCAGCTGTTCTCGGCTGAAGACCCGGACAGTATGCGGGGGCCGCAATTTGGTGCCGCCTGGTGCGATGAGATTGCCAAATGGCGGCGTGCTCAGGATGCTTGGGACATGCTGCAGTTCGCGTTGCGATTAGGTGAGTTGCCGCGTTCGGTTGTGACGACGACGCCGCGTGCGAACCCGGTTCTCAAGGCGATGATGGTAGATGAAACCGTGGCAGTGAGCCGGGCGCGGACGCAAGACAACGCAGCCAACCTGGCGGGTTCGTTTTTGGCTGAAATGGAACGGCGCTATGCCGGCACCGAACTTGGCCGCCAGGAACTTGATGGCGAGCTAATCGATGAACTGAAAGGCTCGCTGTGGCAGCGCAGTTGGATTGACGACAAGCGCTGCCATGCACTGTCCGAGTTGCGCCGCATCGTGGTTGGTGTCGACCCGCCGGTGACCACAGGTGAGAAGGCTGATGCGTGCGGAATTGTGGTTGCGGGTCTCGGTGGTGACGGCAACGCTTATGTGCTGGCCGACAAAACGGTGCAAGGTTTAGCGCCCAACGAATGGGCGCGTGCTGCGTTGGAAGCGTACCACGAATATGACGCCGATCGGATTGTGGCCGAGGTCAACCAAGGCGGCGATCTGGTCGAAACTGTGCTGCGCCAAATCGAGCCGGACGTGCCGATCACCAAGGTGCGGGCAACGCGCGGCAAGTGGCTGCGCGCCGAACCGGTGGCGGCGCTTTATGCGGAAGGCCGCGTCGCGCATGTCGGTGTGCTGGCCGAACTCGAAGCGGAGATGATGGCGTTTGGCAACGATGGTCGTGCAGCTGGCCAGAGCCCGGATCGGCTTGATGCGCTGGTCTGGGCGGTGACGGATCTGATGGCGGACAAGCCCAAAGCGAGCGAGCCGCGTTTGCGGTTGCTGTGAGCCAGCGGACTGCCTCGAAACGGCAGCCATGAAGTGACGGTTTACTGCAGAGTATGAATGGCGAGTTTGGTTGAGCACCTTGGCAGCTGGCTGCCGAGGCGAAAAGTCGTGCCCGAAGAGGCAAAAAATTTCGGTGGCGCAATGTTTGCCATCGATGGTTTGGCGCGACCGGCATGGAGTTCACAAAGCTACATGTCTTATGCCCGTGAAGGCATGATGCGCAACGCGGTCGCCTATCGATGCATTCGCATGATTGCGGAAGCGGCAAGCTCAGTAAAACTTGTTGCGTGCCAGGGCCTCGATCCTGTTGCGGAGCACGGACTGCTGGAGCTGTTGCGGCGACCGGCGCCGGGCATGACATCGGCTGATCTGTTCGAGCGTTGGTATGGCACGCTGCTTGTGTCGGGCAATGTCTATCTGAACGCGGTGGCGGTCGGTGGGCAGGTCCGGGAGTTGCATTTGTTGCGGCCGGACCGGGTGTCTATTGTGCCTGGACGTGACGGTTGGCCGGCCGGATTCGAATATACGATTGATGGCCGTAAGACATTGCTGGATGGCGAAGTCGCCGGCGGTGTCAGCGAGGTGCTGCACGTCAAACTGTTCCATCCGGCGGATGATCACTACGGATTGAGTCCAGTCGCAGCTGCCAGCAACGCCATCGACATCCACAATACAGCGACGCTTTGGAATAAGGCGCTGCTCGACAATGCGGCGCGGCCATCAGGAGCGGTGGTCTACACGTCGGGGGGGCATCTGTCGGGTGAGCAATTCGATCGGCTTAAGGAAGAGCTGGAGTCGAGTTTTCAAGGCGCGCGCAATGCAGGGCGCCCGATGCTGCTTGAAGGTGGTCTTGATTGGAAAGCGATGAGCCTCAGTCCGCGCGATATGGATTTCATCGAAGCGAAAAATTCAGCGGCCCGCGAGATCGCGTTGGCGATGGGGGTGCCACCGATGCTGCTCGGTATTCCAGGCGACAACACTTACGCGAACTATCAGGAAGCGAACCGCTCGTTCTGGCGCCAAACAGTGTTGCCGTTGGTTGATCGCTCGGCCCGGGCGCTGTCGACGTGGTTGGAGCCGGTATGGTATGAGGTGGTTGAGCTGGAACCCGATATCGAAGCAGTTGAAGCATTGCAGCCTGAGCGCGAGGCGTTGTGGCGACGGATCGATCAGGCGACGTTCCTAAGCGATGACGAGAAGCGCGCAGCTGTGGGGGTATGGCGAGGCTTAGAAGGTGGTTGTGGCAGCGGCTCGGATTGGCGCTGCCCCTAACCCTCTCCCTACAAGCTCTTCGCGCCGCGGGAAGAGGGCTGGGGTGAGGGGCAGCGGTTCGGTGCAAGCACGGCGTTTATTGACCAAGTCGGCAATTCAATAAGGACATATCGATGAGTGAAGCGAACGTTGCGTCGTCAAGGCGTGCGAGCGATGGCGTGTGCTTGGGTCGCCAGAAGGCGGCTAGAGCGATGGGTGCAGATGAGGTCAAATTCTGCCGGGCAGACTTGAAGACGGTGGAACAAACCGGCATGTATCGAAGGATACGCCAGCGTATTTAACCGTCAGGACCTTGGCCGCGATGTTGTGCTGCCAGGCGCGTTCCGCAAGAGCTTGTCTGAGCGCAGTGCGAGCGGCGTGAGGATGCTGTTTCAGCACGACCCGAACCAACCAATCGGCGTGTGGGAGGAGATCCACGAGGATGCCCGCGGACTTTTCGTGCGCGGGCGTATCATGGTTGAGGTCACTAAAGGCCCAGGCCGTGTGAGAATGACTGTGGAAGTTGTCATTAGAAATTGACCGTCAGTTTTCGTGAGCGCCGACCGTCAAATTGAGTGGAATCGAGCGACTGGTCGCCCTGTGGCGCTCTGAGTCATTATGCGGCGACCAATG
>CAJQQK010000062.1 GCA_905480435.1 uncultured Hyphomicrobiaceae bacterium
TGTTCGTCAGGTCGCGGTTTTGCTCCACACTGCCTTCAGACCCCACCTCGCGATGACGCCCTTGTGCTTCGCTAATCCTTCACCTCCATCAGGTTGGACAGGAGACTTTCACTCCCAAGCTATCGAACATGCTGGGCACACAACCAGATCGGCTTCGCGCTTGGCATCCGCTGCAAAGGGTAACGACACCATCACCAGCGCAGAATGCGGCTTGGCTCCCATTGCATAGATGTCACCGAGACAATGGTTGGCTGCGATCTGCTCGAATACAAACGGGTCATCGATCATCGCTGGAAAACTATCGACCGTCTGCACGAGCAAGCGATCAGCTGGAACTTCGATCGCGGCTGCATCATCACCAACACCCAGCACGATACCGCGAGTCGTGTCGTCACGGGCGTCCATCAGCCCCGGTAACTGAGCCAGCGCACGCCGCAATGTCGCAGAACCAACCTTTGCGCCACAGCCTCCACAACGCATTGCATCCGGAGCCTGCGTCAGCGCGATCTCCTCTGGCACATCCGCAACAACCGGCGTCGTCGCATCCGGCTTATCCACCATGCGCGGCAATTTGTTGAAGCGATCCATGAATGTACGATCGATGTGGTCTTTCCAGCGCCACACCCATTCACCCGCAACAGACCAACCGGAGTGCGATGCGATCGCATACTTGTCGCCGGTGGAAATCAGACTGAGGAAGCTCCGCTGCGGTTTGTATTTCCTCAGCGGCAGCGCAAGCACTTTCGCACGCAGATTGTGCGCGAGCACCGGCCCTTGGCGCACGGCAAAAACGCCTGATTTTGGACGCGGATCATGGGCCATAGATACAGCATCGCCGGCGCCAAAAATATCTGGATGGGACGTTGATCGAAGTCGATCATCAACAGCGATGAAACCGCGAGCATCAACATCAAGCCCACTGTCCGCAAACCATGTCGGAGGCTGTGCGCCCGTCACCCAAACGACTTCATCGAGTGTGACATCCCGCGTATCGTCAGATACGCCGGTAGCATCAGCCCGGCGAACATCGAAGCCACTATGAACGGTCACACCGCGCGCGCTTAGTGCAGCCCGAAACGCATCGCGCACCTTCGCACCATGTGTTTTCAGAATGACATCATCTCGCGTGAAGGCGTGGAACAATCCTGGGCCTTTACCTGGATCAACGCCTTTTTCTTTCGCGAGCGCATACTGCATTGAAAGAAGCAGCTCGATACCACCGGCACCCGCACCGACAATGCCAATGCGCCGTGATGGTTCAGCCAGAACACGTGCCTTGAGGGCCGCCCAGTGCATCAGAAATTCTGAAACCGGTTTGACCGGAATGACATCACGTTGCAGCTCAAACGCTGGATCAAACACCGGTGTTGATCCAGTGTTGATCGACAGCACATCATAAGGCACTGGCGGGCGCCCATCGGCACAGTGGATTAGTCGCAACTCCGGATCGATCCGTTCAACATGCGTTTCGAGATAGCGGGCACCAGCAAACTGGGCGAGCGGCCCAAGATCGATATGAGCTTCATCAAATGTATAGTGGCTGGCGATCAATCCTGGCAGCATGCCTGAATAGGGCGTGTCTGCTTCAGGCGAGATCAACGTGATACGTAATCCCTGGATCGGAAACATACCGAAATTGCGCAGCACCGATACGTGCGCATGCCCACCGCCGAGCAGGACGATGTCTTTGACAACCGGCAACTCTGCCTTGCGCATTCCGCTTCGCTCTCCACACATAAGAAACGGCGGCCAGGAACACCTGACCGCCGTTATGTTTCACGCTCTGGCGCGTACGCTAACCTTTAGCGCGTGCGTCGTAGATTTTGACGAGCGAAATGACGTCCGCTGCCTGGGTCCGCGCGAGCGGCCCATCCGAGTAACTCGATGCAACAACTTGGTTCTCTGCATTAAGAATGAGCTCGGTTGGCTGGATTGCCTCTCGGCCTGGCATCCACCAGGACCCAAGCGTGTTGGCAACGTCTTTCGTCACACCATAACCAACGGGGAAATTCACCTCGTCAGCAACTTCTTTGGCCTTGTCGATTGCATCGACGCTGGCGGCAGCAACTTTGATACCCAGGGCATCAAGCTCTGCTTTATTTTCTGCGAAACCGACCAACTGTCGGCGGCAGTATGGTCACCAGTGCCCTCGATAAAACAAGATAACTTTGTATCTCGCATCGAGGCCAGCTGGCAGATCGAGCGACGAACCATCGGTGACATTGAGTGTCACAGACGGCATGGTGTCGCCAATGCCAAGCTTTTCAGCCATGTTCTCTCCTTCGGATGAACGGTACCGGCGCGGTCTAAGCAATTCGCTGGTGTTCGCCAACTACACAATCGCGTCAACAACGCCCATAATATTAGAGGCCAACCTCTAGCTAGCGAGATGCCGGAACATGTTGCGCCGTGCTTCGTCATCCATCTCAGTTTTGAACGTGAATTTGTCTTTCAAGGCAAGCGCCGTTTGTGCAGCAGGTTTCGCATCGATTTCATCGACCAATCGTTTGAGGTTCGGGAACGCCGACCAGACGTTGTCGTCCGCGGTTGCGAGTGGCGCCATCCGCGCCCAGCCCCAAACGTCCATGTCGACAATCGAATATGTGTCGCCGACCATATACTTTTTGCCATCAAGATGATCATTGAGAATGCCATAGTGGCGCTTCACTTCAAACGTGTAGCGGTCGATCGCGTAGCTCAATTTTTCTGGCGCGTGATGATTGAAGTGCACCGACTGGCCAGAATACGGCCCGACGCCGGTTGCAACAAACATCAACCATGAAAGCAATTGTCCGCGCTCACTGGCAGGGGCTAAGAACTTGCCGGTTTTGTCAGCGAGATAGAGCAGGATTGCGTTGGAATCGAACACAGTTGTGTCGCCATCAACGATGACGGGCACTTTGCTATTAGGGTTGATCTTCACGAACTCTGGCTTGTGTTGATCGCCTTTACGCGTGTCAACTGGGATCGGTTCATACGCGATACCGGCTTCCTCAAGAAACAGCGCAACCTTCATTGGGTTCGGTGCGCCTGAAAAGTAGAATTTGATCATTGCGATCTCCGTGAAGCATCTATTGCACAAAGGCAGTTTCCTGCTCCCGATAACACGGCCAGCCGCGATCCCATAGCCGATTGGATAGTAGGGTCGACGGAGGCACATCAACTTCGGGTGACTGCCCAACAGCGGGTGAACTGCGCACCATATGTGATAGTCGCGCCATATCGCTTCTCAAGCTCTCGGATTGACCCTAGCATCGCGGCAAATTCACGTGCCACGGGAGCTTCATGATGGCAAATGCAGTACGCTATGGCGTCCAGATTGGCGCGGTCGATCGCCAGGATATAACAGATGCTGATTTGTACAATGAAGCCATTGGCGACGCGAAGCTGACGCAGGAGCTTGGCTTTGATGCCGCTTGGCTCGTCGAACACCATTTTTCGGATTATTATCCGACACCCAATCCGCTGATCTTTCTTTCACACTTGGCCGCCGCTTGTCCTGGGCTCGGCCTTGGCACCGCCGTCATGGTGTTGCCCTGGTACGATCCCGTTCGCTTTGTCGAAGACGTCTCGATGGTCGCAACGGTGGCCAAAGGACCGCTCTACATCGGTATGGGCCGGGGCACGGCCAAGCTTGAATACGATGCCATGCGGGTTTCGATGGAAGAGGCACGCGACCGTTTCCGCGAGTGTTGGGAAGTGACGCAACTTGGCCTCCAAGGTGAGGCGTTCACCTACAATGGCAAATACGTCAATGTCGACAGACCAATCCAAATCCGGCCAAGCCTTGCCCCTGATCGCAAAATTGAATTCTTCGGCGCGATTGGCAGCCCGGGCAGCGCGGAGATCATGGCTGAGCTGGGTCTCCGTCCGCTGGCGCTGGCTCAGTTTCCTGATCATATGCTGATCAAAATTCTCGATCGCTGGACTGCCAAAAATGAACAGGTCGGCAAGGCCAAGTCCGACATTATGCCGATCTCCGCAAAGTGCTTCATCGCCGATACTGACGAAGAAGCTCGCGAGGAAGCGCGCGGTTATCTTGCAAGCTTCTACAAGCTGCAGGCTGAGCACTACACAACCGACAGTACGCCTTGGGGCGACATTGCCGGCTACGAGCAGTTCGCCAAGATCTTCGCCAATATGCGGCTGATGGGTGATCCGGCGCAGAACGACCCAATCCTCGACCGCAGCCTGGTCGGCACACCGGAAACGGTCGCACGCCGAGTCAACGAGCTACGTGCCATCGGCTTCAATTATCTACTGATCTCGAACGCGATGGCCGGTGTGCCGCGAGAGGTTCGCCATCGCATGATGAGACGCTTCGCCGAAGAGGTCATCCCTTTGTGCGAGAAGATGCCGGTTCCTGAACGCCCAGTGCTTGAAGTACGCGCCGCCGGATAGCCGACACACACAAACAAACAAGAAAATGAAAGCCAGCATCATGTCGGAAAAGAGCGAACTCTACAAAAAAGGCCTCGAAATGCGCAAGAACCTGCGCAGCGATGCCGAGTTTAACAAGAACGCTTCCGAGTATGCCGAAGATCCGGTCAGTCAGGAGTTCATCGATGTCGTCACCGAAACCGTCTTCGGCGCGCTCTGGTCACGCCCCGGCCTCGATGTCAAAACCCGCACGCTGATTTGTGTTGTGTCAGACATCGCAACCGGACGATCTCCCGAACTTGAAATCCATCTTCGGTTCGCTTTGCGGCAGGGATGGACGGAAAAGGAACTCACTGAGACGATGTTCCATATGTCCGGATACGTCGGCGTACCACTCGTGCGCGAAGCAACGTTTGTTGCCAAGAAAGTCTTCGCCGAAGTTCGCGCTGAAAAAGCCTGATTGAAACAGTCATAGAGCTCTCAAAAGCATGCGCCTCGAAAGAACCCGCCATGACGACTGATCCATCTCCTGAAACGCTCGCCATGCACTATATCCCGGTGCGCAAGGACTGGCTCGACAGGCATCACGAAGCAATCATCGATCCAGATCTGCCGATCGTCGATCCGCATCACCATCTTTGGGATCGCGCTGGTAACCGATACCTGCTCGATGACATTCTGGCCGATACCAATTCGGGCCACAACATTGTCGCAACCGTCTTCGTCCAGTGCCGCGCGTTTCATCGCGCCGGTGGCAATGTCGCAATGCAGCCGATCGGTGAAACCGAGTTTGCAACCGGCGTTGCGGCCATGGCGGAAAGTGGCAGCTACGGCAAGACGCGCATATGTGAAGGCATCGTCAGTCATGCCGACATGACGCTTGGGGCGGATGTCGAACGCGTGCTCGACGCTCATATTGCAGCGGCCGGCGGCCGGTTCCGCGGTATTCGCCACATCGTCACCTGGACAGACGATCCGCTGTTGATGAACCCTAATTATGCACCACCACAGCATCAGCTCAACGACGAGAACTTCCGCGAAGGCATCCGTCAACTCGGCCGCCAAGGACTGACATTCGATGCCTGGTTGTATCATACCCAGATCGATGAACTGACGGCTGCCGCGCGCGCTTGTCCAGATACCAACATCGTGCTTGATCATGTCGGTGGACCGCTTGGTGCCGCCAGCTATGCCAGCAAACATCAAGAGGTCTTCCCGGGTTGGGTCGCATCAATCAAACGGCTGGCGCAGTGCCCGAACGTTCACGTTAAACTTGGTGGACTTGGCATGCGCATCAACGGGTTCGGCCACGAGAACGAAGACACACCACCGACCTCGGAGATGCTGGCGGCAACCTGGAAACCTTATTTTGATGTCTGCATCGAAGCGTTTGGCGCATCACGCTGCATGTTCGAAAGCAACTTCCCCGTCGACAAAGGCTCCTACAGCTACCAGGTCTATTGGAACGCGTGTAAACGTTACGCAGCCGCCATGTCAGACGCTGAGAAGGCTCATCTGTTCTCCGGCACTGCGGGCCGGTTCTACAAACTCTCCAACGTCAACTAGTTCAAATCAAAACAAACAAGCGACCCAATCATGAGCACTGCCGAAACCTTAATTGCCTCAACGACACCGCAACTTGAAATTCGCAATGGCAAAGCGACGATCCAGCTTTCTAGGCCAGCAGAACACAACCGCCTTGAGCCAGTCGATTTGCGTGTTCTTACCGAGATGTTCGGCGACTTGAACAACAACCCAGACGCTCGCGTTCTAATCATCACCGGGACGGGTAAGAGTTTTTCATCCGGTTTCCATATTGGCGCGCTGGCTGAAGACGCAGCTGGCAACAAAGCTGATTATGATCCAAATGGCTTTGAACGCATGGTCGATGCGCTCGAAAACCTCTCGATTCCAACCATTGCTGCCATGAACGGTGGCGTCTATGGCGGCTCAACGGACCTCGCGTTGGCGTGTGACTTCCGGATTGGCGTCGAAGGCATGCGGATGTTCATGCCGGCAGCCAGGCTTGGTATCATCTATTACGAGAGCGGGCTCCGGCGTTACGTTTCACGGCTCGGCCTCAACAACGCCAAACGCCTGTTCATGACCGCCGAGCCGGTCGAAGCAGACGGTATGCTGGCGATGGGTTATCTCGACGAGATCGTCCCTAAAGATGAACTGGAGTCTCGTGTCGACACACTCGCAAACCAGATCGCATCGAACGCGCCAATTGCTGTCTCAGGCATGAAACAGGGATTGAACGCCATTGCACATGGCAACTTTGACCGGAAGGCTCACGACGCCAACCGAGCACGCGCTGGCGATTCCGCTGATCATAAGGAAGGCGTCAAAGCCTGGGCTGAAAAGCGTAAACCGAATTTTGAAGGGCGGTAGGCGAGACCTGTCGTTGTTCTCGCGAAGACATCCATAAAATAATTGTCTGAGCAACAAGACGCAAAGGCCTCAAGCAAACAGAGACGTGTAAAGCCCCCAGATAAATGCTAGGCATTTTCCGGGGACGGCAAGCGGTCAGTCAACTGCCGAGTAAATCAGCCGCCGAGCGTCCCGGCCAACGCGGTTACACTGGATCAAATGCCTCAAAATGAATACGCCGGAACAACAAGCTCAATTCGCCAAACTGCCATCCGTCGATCGCGTGTTGCTCGACAATGCGGCAGCTCCTCTGATTGAATCACATGGCCGCAAGGCAGTGACGGCCGCTATCCGGAACGCAATCGCCGAACTCCGCACAGATCTCCTCGCCGGCACCTCCGTTGACATCAGCTCCGACGCTGTACTGAGCGCCGCTGCCCGCAGCCTTGCCCAGTCTGAAAATCTCTCGCTTGTCTCGGTCTATAATTTGACCGGCACTGTGTTGCATACCAATCTCGGTCGTGCAGCGCTGCCACAAGAAGCGCTTGACGCAGTAATGACGGTCGCGGCGGGCGCCAGCAATCTCGAATATGACCTGACAACAGGCCGGCGCGGCGAACGTGATGATCACATAGAAGCGCAAATCACCGCCATCACCGGCGCCGAAGCTGCAACCGTCGTCAACAACAACGCGGCAGCCGTCATGCTCGTGCTCAATACGCTCGGGTTTGGCAAAGGCGTCGCGGTCTCGCGTGGCGAACTTGTCGAGATTGGCGGTTCATTCCGCGTGCCCGACATCATGGCACGATCAGGCTGCGAGTTGATCGAGGTGGGAACAACCAATCGAACGCACCTCAAAGATTTTCGAGCGGCACTTGTTAAAGGTGCCGGTATGATCATGAAGGTTCATACCTCCAATTACGTCATCGAAGGTTTTACAGCTGTCGTGCCCGAGCCGGAGCTTGGCAAGTTGGCAGCTGAGCACGACGTGCCGTTCGTCAACGATCTCGGCAGCGGCACACTCATCAACTTGGACGACTATGGCTTGCCGCACGAGCCAACCCCAATGGAAGCGTTAAAAGCCGGTGCCGACGTTGTCACATTCTCCGGCGACAAACTCTTGGGCGGACCTCAGGCGGGGATCATCGTTGGCTGCAAGGAACTGGTCGACAAGATCACGGCCAATCCCATGAAGCGCGCACTCCGATGCGATAAGATGACGATGGCCGCGCTGTCATCCGTACTGCGTCTTTACGATGACCCTGACCGCCTCGCCCAGCGATTGCCGACGCTTCGTTGGCTGACGCGTTCACCGCAAGAAATTTCCGTCAATGCCGAGCCAGTTGCGGCAGCGCTCCGGACCATCTGCAGTGGTCACGCCGACATCGAGATTATTGAGTGCCAAAGCCAGATCGGTTCTGGTGCATTACCGACCCGAACGGTTGCAAGCATCGGCATCGCGTGTACACCGCCCACAACGGAGACGAGCGTCGGCAATTGGCTCGCAGCATTCGCCGCAGCCTTTCGGAAGTTGCCCAAACCTGTCATCGGCCGCATTCATGACGACCGGTTCATTCTGGACCTGCGCTGCCTAGACGATATCAGTGACTTCATCATCAACCTCGAGCATCTGGAACTGCCGCAATGATCGTCGCAACCGCCGGACACGTCGATCATGGCAAGACCTTGCTGATCAAAACGCTAACGGGCGTTGATACTGATCGGCTGCCGGACGAGAAGAAGCGTGGGCTCACGATCGATCTTGGCTTTGCTTATCTGCCGCTCGATGGCCACGACGAACCAATCGGTTTCATTGACGTGCCGGGCCACGAGAAATTCATTCGCAATATGGTCTGCGGTGTTGCTGGCATTGACTACGCACTTTTTGTGATTGCTGCTGATGACGGCCCAATGCCGCAAAGCCGCGAACACCTCGCCATTCTCAATCTACTTGGCGTCAAAGCCGGCATTATCGCACTGACCAAGACGGACCGGGTCAGCGCCGATCGTCTGGCAGAAGTTAAAGATGACATAGAAGAGCTTCTGCTTGGCACCACGCTCGAAAATGCCGAGATCAAACCGGTATCGGCTCTCCAGGGCGACGGCGTTACAGAACTTCGCGATCATCTCACAGCCCAGGCTCGTGCGTTTCATGCTCGACCATCCTCTGGCCATTTCCGGCTCGCCGTTGATCGACGATTTGATATTACCGGCGCCGGATTGATTGTCACCGGCACAGTCTTTTCAGGCACTTGCCGAGTTGGCGATCAGGTTCGCATACTTGGTGCGCCCGAAACATTTCGGGTGCGTTCCATTCGCGCTCAAAACGAAGATCGCCAGTCGGCACAAGCCGGCCAACGCACCGCCCTCAATCTAACCGGCCAAGGGCTCAATCGGGATTTGGTCCATCGCGGCGATTGGATCGTCACGAGCCCGACAGCTGAGCCAACTTTCAAATTCGACGCACGCTTGCATGTCTTGCCGGGCGAACCGTCGCCGGTGCCGCATTGGATGCCAGTGCACGTCCATCACGGTGCGGCCGAGACCACCGGGCGCGTGGCCGTACTTGAAGATAAATCAATTGCTCCAGGCACTTCAGGTCTCGTGCAGCTGGTGCTTGACCACCCGCTTGGCGCCCATCAAGGCGACGGCTTCATCATCCGCGATCAATCTTCAACACGTACGATCGGTGGCGGGCACGTCATCGATATATTCCCGCCTATCCGTCGTCGTGCAGCAACAACCCGCCTCAATCTGATCCGCGCACTTGAATCACCGGATCATGCCAGCGCATTGCGAGCAGCGACTGAAGCATCCGCCGAGGGACTAGATGCGGCAGCCTTCCAGAGTTCTCGCAATCTTACGCGCGACGAATTCGAAGCCCTCAAGTCCGCCGCATCGATCAAGTTTGTTGGCAACGAAGCCAACCAACGCGCTTTTGACGAACCGCAATGGCAAAAACTTCATGGCAGCATCGTCAAAACTTTGCAGTCTTGGCACAGCCAGCATCCCGATCAGGTTGGTCTTGCGGACGTGCCGCTGCTCAAGCAGGCCGGTTACCGTTTGCCTGATATCGTCGCGCAGGCAGTTGCGGCTGAGGTTGAAAAAGACGGTACGATTATTCGAGAGCGGCTCGGCTTGCGCCTCCCGACGCATCAAGCCGGCTTCCAAGGCGACGACGCCATCCTTTGGCAGAAAATAGCAGGGATTATTGAGGCTGATGGCTTACGGCCAGGCAGTCTTGCCGACGTTGCGGACAAGCTCGATATGCCGCAACGCCGATTGCAATCCTTCCTGACCGGTGCCGGGCGCCATGGCCTTGCTCATCGCATTTCGAACACGCGGTATCTAACCGAAAGCCAGATCACCGAACTTCGAGCGCTCGCAGAAAAGACCGCAACCGAAGATGCAGATGGCGCGCTGGATGTCCGCGCCTTCCGCGATGCCACTGAGATTGGCCGCAACATGGCGATCGAGGTCCTCGAATACTTTGACAAACTTGGTTACACCGCACGACGCGGTGAGACACGCGAAATCAAGAAGCCCGCGAATTAGTTAAGCAACACCCGCTAGCCTGACGTTGCATTTTCAGGTAAATAGTCTGGCTAGCGGCAAGGAAGAGAATCGCACCCTGGTGGGGCGCCCGGTCTTCAAAACCGGTGAGGGGCGTTAGACGTCCTTGGTGGGTTCGATCCCCACTCTTTTCCGCCAAACTCTCAACTCTGCTTCCACACTCAAAACCGTTACAGCATGGGCAGACCGGCAGGTTTGTGGCCAAGCGGGAATGCAGCATCAATGCGCTCAATGTCATCCACATCAAGCTCGATTGCAGCTGCTTCGGCATTTGCTGTCAGATGTTCAGAATTCGCTGATTTCGGGATCAGAAATACATTCCCAGAGCGCGCCAGGAACGCCAATGCGACTTGCCGTTCACTCTTGCCATGCTTTTCGGCAATCGCTTGCAATGCGGACCAACCGAGCGATCTGGTATCGGGAAACGCATCATGCCCGAACGGACTGTAGCCTACCACGCTGATGCCATGCGCTGTGCACCACGGTAGCACCTCATGCTCGATCGCCCGGGTCTCGAGATGATAGAGCACCTGATTGCACGAAAGCCGTCCTTCTCCGACAACCGACACCGCATCTTCGAGATCATCGACATCAAAATTGCTGACACCAAATGACTTGATCTTGCCATCACGCTGAAGCTGATCCATTGCCGCGAACGTCCCTTCAAGTGGATGCGAACCGGGCCAATGCAGTAGGTAACTGTCGAGGCTGTCAGTTTGAAGACGCCGAAGCGACGTTTCACATGCCGCAATCGTGCCCTCATAGGACGCGTTCCAGGGCAACACTTTCGAGACGAGAAACACCTCATCTCGCATATCAACTATCGCTTCGCCAACGATCTCTTCCGCGATGCCATCGCCATACATTTCTGCTGTATCGATATGCGTCAAGCCGCAACTCACACCATGCCGGAGAGCAGCAACCGCATCCGACTGTCTGAGTTGCTCGAAGTACCATGTGCCTTGTCCGATGACGGATACCGCAGGCCCTTGCTTACCGAAATCCACAGTCCGCATGATTGCCTGCCTTCCACAAATTTATCAGCCCTATTCATTCACAAACGTAGTCCGCTCGTCATTCGAAATCCAGTCAGGTGACCGTCTCAATGCCGGCCTCTTCGGGATATTTCCGGCTTAAGAATTTCAATGAGTCGCTGGCCGCACTATCAAAAATACCTTTTATGACTTGCTTTCGTCACAACTCGCGGTTATCAACGCGCCGTTATGAAAAACCACCTGTCATATCTGCGACCCTCAAAGTCGCCATCACGATCCCGACGAAGTAGTCGGTAGTATCGTCGAGAGCCGTCGTGCTCTCGTGCAGTGGCGGCACCCTTGAGTGATGTCACACTGGTTCAGGTGAAGTCCCAACGTCTTACCTCAGAATCTCTATCATGACGCCATTCAAGGTCGGCCTGTTACAGGGTCTCCTTCCCCTTAGCGGATTGTAATCCCGCGGACTATGAAACAAAGGGGTGGCGGTCGAGAGGTTCGATTCCTCGGGGACCCACCAATTATCGTGTAAATTTCTGGCGCTGCTGAAAACGCCATCACGAAAGTGAAACCCAATGTCTAATTACGAAAACATAGATGTGCCAGGCGGTTCGCCACTGAAAATGTGGACCAAGAATGTTCTGATCGATGACACGGCAATTGAGCAAATGAAAAACGTTGCGATGTTACCGTTCATTCACAAGCATGTCGCGGCCATGCCGGATTGCCACTATGGCATGGGCGCGACAGTTGGTTCTGTCATCCCGACGAAGGGCGCGATCATCCCGGCAGCCGTTGGCGTTGATATCGGCTGCGGAATGATGGCGTGGAAGCTGACCGTTAAAGCACGACACTTGCCGGATAACCTTGCAACGGTGCGCTCTGACATTGAGCGTGCCGTGCCGCACGGCTTCGTGTCGACCAAAGGCCGTGCACGACGCGGCGGCTGGGAAACCGTGCCCAATTCGGTCAGCACCCGTTGGCGAGATCTTGATGATCGTTATCGGCAAATCATTGAGAAACATCCAAAGATCTCGCATAAGGCGCCGGCGCATCAGCTTGGTTCACTTGGAACCGGCAATCACTTCATCGAGATCTGCCTCGATGAAAACGATGATGTGTGGGTGATGCTGCATTCAGGCTCGCGAGGGCCTGGCAATGTCATTGGTCAGTATTTCATCAATCTGGCCCGCAATGACATGAAGCAGCATTTCGTCAATCTGCCGGACAAAGACCTCGCGTACCTATCCGAAGGTACAGAGCATTTTGATGATTATATCGAAGCGCTCAACTGGGCCCAGGATTACGCATGGGAGAACCGGCAGGCGATGATGGACTCTGTCTTGCGTGTGCTGCGAAGCCATCTGCCGAAATTTCAGATCGGCAACATGGCGGTGAATTGCCATCACAACTACGCGGTCGAGGAGAACCACTTTGGCGCAAATGTCTGGGTCACCCGCAAAGGCGCTGTTCGCGCCCGCGTTGGTGATCTGGGCATCATTCCGGGTTCGATGGGCACGGGTTCGTTCATCGTACGCGGGCGTGGCAACGCCGATAGTTTCTGCTCGTGTTCGCATGGCGCCGGCCGCGCGATGTCTCGGACGAAGGCCCGGCAGAGCATCACGCTGAAGGAGCATCGCGAAGCGACCAAAGGCATCGAATGCCGCAAAGATCGAGCAATAATCGACGAGAGCCCGGCTGCTTATAAGGACATCTCATCGGTCATCGCAGCACAGCAGGACCTCATCGAAGTGGTCCATACGCTGCGCCAGGTTGTGAACGTCAAAGGATAAAGGGTGAGGCAGGCAACTGCCTCACCTACACATAAAATCCGGACGGTTGGCTGAGTGGTAAAGCAGCGGGTTGCTAACCCGTACAGCGCACAAGCGCTGCGCAGGTTCGAGTCCTGCACCGTCCGCCA
>CAJQQK010000063.1 GCA_905480435.1 uncultured Hyphomicrobiaceae bacterium
CATCAATTCTCTCGTCCAGGCCGCAAAAGCCAAGGCGCGCGGCTACCGAAACAGCAAGACCTTGAAGGCCGTCACCTACCTTATAGCTGGCAAACTCGATCTCAGGCTACCCACTTGAAACGTCGGGGAGCCGATTTATTCCCAGAAAGATCGTCACGCTTTCAGGGACGGCCTTGCGTGCCTGCTCGCTGAGTTCGTCAACTGAGGGAATGCTGATCATCAATTCGCTGAGGCATAAACAATACATGCTTCGTTCGAAGGATATCGTAGCAATTTCAATGCTCCCAGTCATGAGGCTCGGTTCAGCCTGTCTCCGACTGCGACACGGATGTCGAGACCGAAAACAGGAAATCTAGTGTACGCCGTCAATGTCTTCTGCAAAACGTTGCTAGCCTGCAATGCAGCCGGTGTTTCTATTTGGACTACGCTGGGGATGGACCATTTGAGAAAAATTGATGCAAGATGCGGTTGAAGATCCGACAAAGAGTAGAATGACAAAATTCTTATTGCGTGGACCCTGCGCGGCTCGGCGCATGGGCGGGAAGACTGAGGCAGTGCAATGGAACTGACAGCGATCGTCAAGCGCGACTGTGAAACCTGCCAGATGGTTGTGTCGGTGCTTTCTGAACTCAGCGAGAAGTGCCAGCTCATTGTTTACAGTCAAGACGATCCAACATTTCCTGAGGCTCTCGGGAGTGTGCGTGACGACACGGCCCTGGAGGAATCCTATCGTCAAGGGATCGAAGCCGTGCCAACGCTGATACGTCACGATGATGGAGTCGAGGTCGGCCGCGCGATTGGCTGGAACCAGGCGGAATGGCAGGAGCTGACAGCACTGGCAGATCTCGGCGCAAGCTTGCCGCCATCCCGTCCTGGTTGCGGCTCGCGCACGCTTGACCCCGGAATGCCCGAACGCTTGGCGTTGCGCTATGGAGGGTTAACGCTTAACGCGCGTGAGATCGAAGTGCCACCGGACGTGGACCCGATCGAGGTTGCCTACGATCGTGGCTGGTCGGACGGCCTTCCTGTCGTGCCACCGACGGACCTCCGTGTTGCGCAAATGCTGTCCGGCACAACCAGGCGTCCAGACGAGATCATCGGTGTCATTCCTCCGAATCTGATCGACTGCACGGTTGAGAAAGTCGCTATCAACGCCGTTATGGCTGGGTGCCGCCCCGAATATTTCCCTGTCGTTCTTGCTGCTGTCGAAGGCGCACTCAAACCTGAATTCTCGATGCATGGCCTGTTGGCGACACTGTGGTTCTCCGGTCCCGTTCTGATCGTCAACGGTCCTGTCACACGGCGCATCGGCATGAATGCAGCCGGCAATGCGCTGGGCCAGGGCAATCGCGCCAACTCAACCATCGGCCGGGCTCTTCAGTTGGTCGTGCGCAATGTTGGGGGTGGTATCCCCGGTGAGATTGATCGCTCGGTGCTCGGCAATCCCGGCAAAGTCGGGTTCTGTTTCTCGGAAGATGAAACCGACGCTGATTGGACCGGGCTCAATATTGCACGCGGAGCAGTGCCCGGCAGCAGCACAGTCACGTTGTTTCATGGCGACGGAGTTCACGGTATAAATGCTGGGCTGGCGACCAACCCTGAGTCTCTGACGAACGCCTTAGCGATGGGACTATTCTCTGTGACGCATCCGAAATCATGTGAGTGGGGCAATGCTATCCTTGTGTTGTGCCCAGATCATTATGCCATCTACAAGAATGCCGGGCTCGGACGGCGCACAGAAATCGAAAGCATGCTCTGGGAGGCGCTGAAACGTCCGGGACGTGAGTTGATACGAGGTGCGCAGGGAACGGAAGAAGGAATCGATCCGGAACGAGTGGAAGAGATGATTAACAAGTTCCACGTCGGCGGACTACTCGTTGTGCGTGCTGGCGGCAAAGGTGGTGGCATGTCCGGTGTGATCGGTGGCTGGACCGCGCATCGAAATCCGGAGCAGGTGCAAATCGTATCGCAGGAGATCAAGTTATGAGTAACGAACGATATATAATGCGTGACCCAACCGCTGAGCTGTCATCAGTGACGCGGCCACGTCTCAACCCACCCATAAACTTGAGTGGGGCAACGATCGGCCTCCTCAGCATCTCTAAGGAACGCAGTGATGAGTTTCTGAATACAGTTGCGGCGCGTCTGGCAGAGCAGGGCCATCAGGTTCTTCGGTTCAAGAAGCCGACGCACACAAAGCCGGCTCCAGAAACCATCCTGCAGGACATTGTCGCTCAATGCACGGTAGTGGTCGAAGGTCTGGCGGATTGAGGATCGTGTACGTCGTGCAGTTTGCATGACATCGCAACACTCGATAAGCGTGGCATCCCTGGATGTGCGGTCATCTCGGAAGAGTTTAGATCAGGCGCTGTGGCGCAATCGAAATCGCTTGGTTTTGAACCCGCGATCGTTTGGGTTGGGCATCCTATTCAAAACCGTACACCTGAACAATTGGCGGCGCTGGCGGAAGACGCGCTTGAGGCAATCCTTAGCCAAATCAGTGGTCGGCCCGAATGATGCCAGTGGCGGGGCGGCAGGGAGTCTTGGTTGCGTGAGCCCGGCAGCGTTCGGGATGGCACATAGAACAATGGAAATGGCTCTCCACTTTTGCGGAGGAAGTTCAAAATTGCGTGGAGGCGACAAGGGCCAGTCTGAGGGGGGAGCTGGTTTCATGCGCCAGGGATGTGCCATATGGGTGAGCGTGCAGAAAATAACCATTTCCGCTCATCAGAATAAATCACTGTATTGGATGGATTTTTCATGGTGCTGCCGGAGAGATTCGAACTCTCGGCCTCTCCATTACCAATGGAGTGCTCTACCCCTGAGCTACGGCAGCCAATGAGCCGCGGAAACTGCCATAGAGTCTCGGGTATCGCAAGCTTGGATTCTCGTTCCAATCAGATGATGCCTGCGGTTTATTTGTTGTTTGCGGCGGCCGCGTTGGTTGACGCGACAACAATTATGTAAGAGACCGCTAACATTGCTCGTAGTTGCTGGCACCGCCGGCTGCCGACACCGGCCGAGAATGCGAGATTTCGTCAAGGGGCTGACGTCTACAGATGGCATCAAAGAAATCCAATCCCGATGCTGTAGCTTCCGATACGCGCGACGGGGTGACACCTAGCGCAAACCGAGCCGAAGACCGCAAGCAGCGTTTGGCCGCCCAGTTGCGCGAAAACCTAAAGAAACGCAAAGAGTTAGCGCGATCTCGTAAGTCTGGAAATGATGGCAGCGTTTGAACCGCGAATCCGTCATATTGCGCATCAAATGACAAGTTATGTCCATGTTGGACGGATCTTGGGCGGACGAGCCTGCGGCGAACGCGTCTGAGCCAGTTTTCAAAGTCGAGGGACTAGAATGGATCGCATTAGAATCGTTGGTGGCAATAAGCTCAATGGCCAGATTCCTATCTCAGGCGCGAAGAATGCTGCGCTGCCACTGATGATTGCGAGCCTGCTGACGCCGGATCGTCTGACCTTGAAGAACGTACCGAACTTGGCAGATGTCAATCTGCTCGCCCGGATACTGCGCAATCATGGGCTCGATCATCAGGTTGACGGTAAACGGCCAGGGCCGGCAGCTCACATTGGCGAAACCTATCATTTTGACGCACGGGATATCGTCGATACGACAGCACCTTATGAGCTGGTTTCGCGGATGCGTGCCAGTTTTTGGGTGCTTGGTCCGCTGCTCGCGCGGATGCATCAGGCACGGGTGTCACTGCCCGGCGGTTGTGCGATTGGCACGCGACCCGTTGATCTTCATTTGATGGGGCTGAAGCGCCTTGGCGCGGAAATTGACATCGATGCTGGTTACGTTGTCGCGAAGGCACCCGGGGGGCTGATCGGCAACCGGATTACATTCCCGAAAGTGTCGGTCGGCGCGACGCACAACGTGCTGATGGCCGCGACCCTCGCCAAAGGTGAGACGGTGATCGAGAATGCGGCCCGTGAGCCCGAAATTGGTGATGTTGCCGACTGCCTGAATAAGATGGGTGCGCGGATCGAAGGTATTGGCTCCTCGACACTGCATGTGCAAGGCGTTGATCGGCTCGAAGGCGCTGTCCATAGCGTGTTGCCAGACCGAATCGAGACCGGCACGTTTGCTATGGCGGTTGCGGCAACGGGGGGAGACGTCGAACTGGTTGGAGCGCGTCGCGATCTGCTCGCGGCTGCCTTCGATGTTATTGAGCAAGCCGGGGCCGAAGTGTCTAACACGGCGACCGGGATAAGGGTGCGGCGCAATGGCGGTGGCATTCAACCAGTGTCTGTCGAAACACAACCGTTCCCAGGCTTCCCAACTGATTTACAGGCGCAACTTATGGGGTTGATGGCAACCGCTGACGGTACCAGTGTTATCCGTGAGACCATATTCGAGAACCGCTTTATGCATGTTCAGGAGCTGGCCCGCTTCGGTGCCGATATACAGCTCAATGGTGATACAGCGACGGTGCGTGGCGTCAAAGAACTGCGCGGTGCGCCCGTAATGGCAACTGACTTGCGTGCCTCAGTATCGCTGGCAATCGGTGCACTGGTTGCTGACGGTGAGACGATGATCAACCGGGTCTATCATCTGGACCGAGGCTTTGAGAAGCTGGAAGAGAAACTCTCCAATTGCGGCGCCGAGATTGAACGAGTGTCTGACGAATAGATCCGGTTGCGTTGGGCGATGAGGCTCGCTATTTCAAGCACTCACGCGACCCCTACGAAAAAGCACCACGATGACAGATCTCAAACTGATTGCGCTCGAACCGGACGATTTGCAGATCATCTCCGCGCACTTGCAAGATGCGGTGCTGACAGTTGGTGATATCGCCTATCTGCCGCGCGAAAAGCGGTTTGCCTCTCTGGTTAACCGGTTCGATTGGTCGCGTGCTCATCAGACCGATAGTGGATCGAAAAATGCTTCCGGTAAGTCTGCTTACGAGCGGCGGCGGTCGGCGCTGCGCTTGGAGCGGGTGACAGCTGCGCGCCTCAAAAACATTGATCTTGCTGACACCAAGCGTGTGCTCAGCCTATTGGCAATTCAGTTTGAGCCGCAAGTGGAGGGGGATCCAGCAGGTTCTATTTCGCTGATTTTCGCGGCGGATGCTGCTATTCGTCTAGATGTTGAGTGCATCGAGGTTGAAATGCGCGACCTTGGTGCTGCCTGGACAACTGAAATGAAGCCAGAGCACTCCGACGATAGCTAGGTGTGACGAGAGCTAGGCACTTGTCCGCTACTGGCGCTGCCCAGACGACCTCAACTGAATTATAGGGAAGCCTCATGCCGCAGCGGTTGAATTCTCAAGACGCCGATTTTGAGGCAAACTTCGAGCACTTTCTTGGCCTTAAACGTGAAGTGTCAGCTGATGTCGACAACACGGTTCGTGAGATCATTGCGCAAGTGCGTAGCCGAGGTGATGCGGCGCTCGTGGACTATACACGGCAGTTCGATCGTCTGGAGGTGAGCGCAGATGCGCTGCGCGTGAGCGACGACGAGATCAAAAATGCCTCGAAAGACTGCGCGCCCGATACGATGGACGCTCTAAAACTCGCGCATCAACGTGTGCTGGATCACCACCAGCGACAACGGCCTGAAAGCCATCGTTATCGCGATAGCGCGGGGGCCGAGCTTGGCGATCGATGGACGCCTGTCGATGCCGTTGGTCTTTATGTGCCAGGTGGGCTCGCGTCTTATCCTAGCTCGGTTGTTATGAATGCTGTGCCGGCCAAGGTCGCGGGTGTGCAGCGCATTGTGATGGTGGTGCCGACGCCGGATGGTGTGATCAATCCGCTGGTGCTAGCAGCGGCGGATCTCGCAGGCGTCGACGAGGTCTACCGGATCGGTGGTGCGCAGGCTGTTGCGGCACTCGCGTACGGTACGGATACGATCCGACCGGTTGCCACGATTGTTGGGCCGGGCAATGCGTATGTTGCGGCGGCGAAACGGCAGGTGTTTGGTACCGTTGGGATCGACTCGATTGCGGGGCCATCAGAAGTGCTCGTGATCGCTGACGCGGATAATGATCCAGAGTGGATGGCGGCTGATTTGTTGGCGCAAGCGGAACATGACAGCGCGGCGCAGTCTATTTTGATGACCGATAACGCTGATTTCGCTGATGCCGTAGAGGCAGCCGTAGAGCGCCAGCTTGGCGAATTGCCAAGAGAGAAGATCGCGCGCGCCAGCTGGCAGGAGTTTGGTGGCATAATCGTGCTCCAAAACCTGTCTGAAGCGCCGTCGTTGGCCAACCGGCTGGCAGCCGAGCACTTGCAGATTGCGACAGCTGATTGCGAAGCCATGGCTGACAAGATCTCCAATGCGGGAGCGATTTTTCTCGGCAAGCTGACGCCGGAAGTTATTGGTGATTATGTGGCTGGCACGAACCATGTTCTGCCAACCGCACGCAGTGCCCGTTTTTCATCTGGGCTTGGCGTGCTAGATTTCATGAAACGAACATCGATTATCAAGCTAGATGGGGCGGCTCTTGAGAGCCTCGGGCCGGCTGCCATGACGCTGGCTCGTGCCGAAGGTCTTGAAGCTCACAGGCGCTCTGTCGAAATCCGTCTCACGTCGAGCAGTGAATAAATGTCATGACCGACACACCACCACTTTTGCCGGAACCTACTTCGCTGGAGCCAAGTCCTGATCGGTTGGTCGAGATCAACCTTGATGAGAAATCGCTTGCAGCACGTATCAGTCAGGGTGCGCGACATGATCGTGAGGTCGCGATTTTCGATCTGCTTGATGAAAACGCATTTGCGCTCGATGGGCGCCACGAAGGGCCGTACAAGCTTATGCTTGGGCGCCTTGATGATCGGCTCGTCTTCAACGTTTCAAACATAGACGACAAGCAATTGGTGACACATGTTCTGTCGTTCGCGCCACTGCGCCGCATCATGAAGGATTATTTCATGATCTGCGACAGCTACTATGAGGCGATCAAATCGGCGCCGGCTTCGAAAATTCAGACGATCGATATGGGCCGTCGCGGGTTGCATGACGAAGGAAGCAAGCTGCTAAGTGACCGCCTGCAGGGCAAAATTACCATCGACCATTCGACGTCGCGACGGCTGTTTACGCTGATCTGCTCGCTCTATTGGAAGGCCTGAACACTATGACGCGAACGGTGGACCTGCCATCGGCCGTTCTGTTCGCGTGCACCATGAATGCTGTGCGGTCGCCAATGGCGGCTGCCATCCTGAAACACCTTGCAGGCAATCGCGTTTACGTGGCGTCGGCTGGCGTTCGCGAGGGAGAACATGATCCATTCATAGATGTGGTGATGGAAGAGATTGCAATCGATGTGTCCCGGCATCGCCCACAGGTGATCGCTGATCTCCATGATACGTCGTTTGATTTGATCGTGACGCTATCGCCCGAAGCGCACCACCAGGCGCTGGAGTTGACGCGGACGATGGCGGTCGAAGTGGAATACTGGCCGATGTTTGATGCGTCCGTGATGGTCGGGCAGGGCAACCGCGATCAGGTGCTGGCAAGTTATCGCAAAGTCCGCAATCAGCTGTTTGCGAAGATCAAGCAACGTTTTGGTTTTGCCGGTGGACCCAGTCTTTAATTCAAAGCTGCTCTGGTCAAGCAAGCGCTTCAACGGTACGGTGTTTGATAGCGCGGCGCTGAGAGAAACGTTTTATCCGTCAGGCTGTTGAGAAATGCGATCAGATCGCCCTGCTCAGCGGACGTGATTTCAAAGCCTTGCACACGCGTCGATCGCAGCGGTGAGGGTTGCCCTTTTTGAGCCGCGCGACCGCCACTGGCGTAGTGATCGACAACATCACCAAGTGTCTTCATTGAACCATCATGCATATAAGGCGCGGTTACAGAAATGTTGCGCAATGTCGGCGTGCGGAACCGGCCAATGTCCACCTTCTTGTGCGTTTCATTGGCCAGGCCTTGATCTGGGCCTGGCAGCCCACCTGCGCCATCGACATTGTATAGCCCCGTATTGTGAAAGTGTGGCGTGCCGACCGCGTCAGTGAAGAACGGTGGTTTATGGCATGTTGCGCATTGCATGCGGTCGCTTCTGAATAACCGGAGTCCGCGCTGGGCCGCAGCCGATAAGGCGGGCCGATCACCGGCGACAAACTTGTCATAGGCCGAGTTGGCCGACACGATTGTGCGTTGGAACGCTGCAATTGCGCGGCCAACTGTTTCGAACGAAATGACGTCTTTTGGTTCTCGCCTGCGGGGAAAGGCTGACTGGAACAAGCTCACATAGACGCTATTGGAACGAATGTGCCTGAGCACCGGGACTTCGTGGCCAAGCGTGCCCATTTCAATTGGACGCTCACCAAACATGGGGCGACGCAGCTGGACCTCTAGGAGCTGTGGACAGTTAGCGCAGCCATAGAACGATAGCAGCTATTGTTATCATGGACATGTAGTTGCGTGCTGTCTTCTCATACCTTGTCGCGACGCGTCGAAATTGTTTGAGGCGTGAGAAGCAGCACTCGACGAGA
>CAJQQK010000064.1 GCA_905480435.1 uncultured Hyphomicrobiaceae bacterium
CCACTCCACACGTCGGCGCAGATTACATGTGGGTCGGGACGGAAAAGCGGGCTCAGCAGGGGGTCGAACAAAAAAGCCAATCCCTCAGGGTAGCAGAAGGCACTGAGACCGAGGTTACCCACTCAGTTCGTCGAGGAGCCAATGTTAACCGTATTCTCTATGCTTCAAACCCCGTTATTGGCGGATGCGCTTCCGGATCACTCATAACATCAATCAACGTCGTGTGATTATTGCCAAGCGCTTCGTCGATGGCAGTACCAATGTCCGCCGCGCTTTCCACTCGAATGCCACTCAACCCACAGGCCCGCGCGATCGCGGCATGATCGACCGGCTCAAAAAACACCGCATCTGTATGAGCGCCAAACTTGATATCTTCGGCGTGCTTCTGATAGCCAAGGATCTGGTTGTTGAGCACAATCAACGTAACATTCAGCCCCATCCGCCGCGACGTCTCAAGCTCGGCCCAGGCATGGGCAAAGCCACCGTCTCCAACCAGGCAGATAACGCGCTTGTCTGGATTGCCGACTTTCGCGCCCATCGCCATCGGCAGCCCCCAGCCGAGGCCAGCCAGACCACGCGGCGTCAGAAACCGGCTTCCGGCTTTGATGGCTGTCAGATAATTCGCGATCCAGATTGAGCTATAGCTGGCATCAGCGACGATGATGTCGTCCGGGCCAATGCGCGATGACAGCTCTTGCATAATCCGCTCGGGTCGAATGGGTGCACGATCGGACGTGCGCACCGCCTCGCTCTCGACCTCGTACTTTTCTTTGCCAGTCGCAATTGTCGCCTCGAGCTTCGCACGGGCGCCTTTGCGTTTCTCAAGATCCAGCGTACTCATCGCCGCGCTAAGCGCTTCCAGCGACAACTTCGCATCGCCCAACAAACGGACGCTTGCTTCGTAGTTGCGGCCGATTTCCTCACCATCGATATCGATCTGAATATACGTCGCGCCGGGGGGATAGAGTTGCCAACTGTCGGTGCCGTTCTGGTTTGTGCGATTGCCGACCAGCAGAACAACATCGGCCTCGGTCACAAGTTCGCGTTGATGGCGGGTACGGCTGTTGGTGCCCATGAAATACCCAACAACACCCAAGCTCAGCGCATGCGTCTCGGCAACCGTGCCTTTGCCCATCACTGTTGTCGCGACCGGTAACGCTGCCATCTCCTGCAGCTCGGTCAATGCCGCAACACCGCCGGATGAATGCACCCCACCACCGGCAACAATCAACGGCCGTTCAGCGTCGGCCAACAATCTGGCAGCTTCCATCACACGCTCAGGATCAGGCGCAATACGATCCAGCGGAAACGTGCCGAGCGATTGCTTCCGCGCCGCCTCTGATACGTAAGGCTCGGTGAGCAGATCGGCTGGCAACATCAATACGGCTGGCCCCGGCCGGCCCGATGCTGCAGCTGTAAACGCCATATCGATATAATCTTCGATGCGCGATGCGACCGTCACCGTGCGCACCCATTTGGCGCAAGCCGAAAATAAGTTGGTGTGGTTCAGTTCCTGAAACGCATTGCGGTCAGTCTGATCGCGGGCGACCTCTTGCACCAACGCAACGATCGGAATGGATGCTTTCAGAGCTTCGGCGAGCGGCGGCACGAGAATGGCGGCAGCCGGACCGTTCTGAGCCGTCACAACGGCGACCTTCCCCGTCGTGCGTGCATAGGCATCGGCCATGTAGCCGCCGGTGTTTTCCTGGCGGTAGGCAATCTGTCGGATACCGAGTGCATTGCAGGCGAGATGGACCATCGACGGCAGACTCTGACCGAACACTTCCGACACGCCGTGACGCTTGAGCGCTGCTGCAATGGCGTGCGAGACGGTTGAGTTGTACTTTAATCCCGTTGGTTTCGGGGCTGTCGACGTCAAAGATTGCTGCTGTGCCATAGTGCGTTTTGTCTCGCCGATATTCGGAGAACTTATCCGATCTGGAATGAGCCGCGATTGAACTCGACAAAGTGAGCCTCAGCAATCAGTGTTGCGATGCTTATCCGCCGGGGTTCCAGTCACATTTTGATCCAATCACGCTTCGAGGACGCCATGCCAGCCGAAACAGACCGCCCTTCCCAAGATGCCATCTTGGGCACCACCAGAGTCCGCGTCGAAGCCAACCTCGCTCAGGTCGACGCTTGGAACGGCGAAGTCAACGCGATGATGGCGATGAATGCGGATGGCGCCAGGCGCGACGCCGACGAACTGGACAAGGCATCAGCAGGCGGTGAATGGGCCGGACTGCTACACGGCATGACGCTCGCGATCAAAGACAACATCGATACCGCTGGCATCGAAACGACCTCCGGTTCGCAATTCTTCAAAGGCCGCATGCCCAACTCGGACGCAACAGTTGTATCACGCCTGAAGCGCGCCGGCGCCGTCATCGTGGGTAAATCGACCTTGCATGAAGTTGCGTTCGGCGTGCGCTCGCACAACAACGTCATCGGTCAATGCCGCAATCCCTATGACACCGACTATATTCCAGGCGGTTCAAGCGGAGGCTCAGGCGTCGCCGTTGCGACAGGCATGGCGGATGCCGCACTTGGCACGGATACCGGCGGCTCGGTGCGCATCCCATCTGCAATCTGCGGCATTACTGGTCTGCGGCCAACCACTGGCCGCGTTTCGAACGCCGGCTGCCTGCCTGTCAGTGAAATGCACGACACGATCGGCCCGATGGCGCGCAGTGCCATGGATGTGGCGCGCTTATTCGCCGTCATGGCCGGCTACGACGACACCGATACGACGTCACGCGATATGCCGCTCGGGAATTTCCTGCCAACAATAAGTAACGGCATCGCCGGCGTTCACATGGGCGTTCCACGCGCTTACTACTACGATGACCTCGCACCGGATACCGCAACCGCTGTCGAAGACGCGCTGAAAGTGTTCGAGAAGCTTGGCGCCAAATTGGTTGACGTAGATCTGTCGGGTGCCGAGAACACTCTCTCTGAGGCCGCCGTAATCATCTATTCAGACGCCGCGCATTTGCACGCCGAACGCCTTGAGCAACCCGACAAGTGGGGCGCACAAACCATTGAACGCATGCGCCTCGCGTTCGACTATAGCAGCCGCGACTATGCCCGAGCGATGCGTGCCCACGAGCAATGGATGCGTAGTTTGAAACGCACGTTCGAAACCGTCGACATGCTGGCTGTTCCAACCCTGCCGCAATTAACACCACTGATCGAAGACGACCGCTCCCTATTTGAAGCCACCAAACGGGTTGCCTCCAATACCTACGCTGGAGCGTTCGGCGCCTTGCCCGGTTTGTCGGTTCCTTGTGGCGCGTCATCGAGCGGCCTACCGATCGGGTTGCTGCTCGAAGGTCCCTGGTGGCACGAACCACTGCTGCTTCGTGCCGGTCACGCCTATCAACAAGTGACGGAGTGGCACAAACGACGCCCAGAGTTGAGCACTGGATAAGTCTGCCCGTCCATTCAATCCGCATCCAGCAGCAAGGCTGAGTTGTTCCTTGCGCTTGCCTCCCATTCGCGCGATGCATGGCGCCAGATAAACGGCTTCGCGCGAAAGGACTAACTGATGGAACTCAAGGGCAAAACCGCCGTCGTCACAGGGTCAACATCCGGCATCGGACTTGGTATCGCACATGCCTTCGCCAAAGCTGGCGCGAACGTTGTGCTGAATGGTCTGGGAACAGCCGACGAACATGCGGCAACTGTCGCCGATGTTGGCCGGCACGGTACAAAAGTTGTCTTCGACGGCGCCAACATGCTGCGGCCCGATGAAATTGGCGCGATGTTGGAAAAGGCCGAAGCCGACTTCGATGGTGTCGATATTCTCGTCAACAATGCCGGCATTCAGCACGTGTCTCCGATCGAGGACTTCCCGCCGGAAAAGTGGGACGCGATTATTGCGATCAACCTGACCTCGTCGTTCCATACGATCCGCCACGTGGTGCCGGCGATGAAGGCGCGCAATTGGGGACGTATCATCAACGTCTGTTCCGCTCATTCGATTAGAGCATCAGCGCACAAGGCCGCCTACGTGGCAGCCAAGCATGGCCTCGCCGGCCTGACCAAAGTGGTTGCCCTTGAGTGCGCGAAATCCGGTGTGACTGTCAACGCGATTTCACCAGGCTTCGTCTGGACGCCACTCGTCGAAGCGCAGCTGCCCGATATCGCCAAGGCCGAAGGTGTCTCAATCGAGGAAGCCAAGGCGATTGTATTAAAGCGCCAACCAAGTGGCGAGTTCGCAACCGTCGATCAAATTGGTTCACTCGCGACATTTCTCGCAAGCGAACCCGCGGCTGCGATTACCGGCTCCAACTATTCAATCGACGGCGGCTGGACGACCCAGTAACGAACGACGCCGGCATCACTTGAAAAAGATGTGCCGGCGATTGTCGAACGCGGATACGATCGCCACTAAATCGCAAGATACTTGTGCATCAGATCTTCGTTATCGAGGACGTGCTGAGCTGAGCCGTCGTAAACGACCTCGCCGGTATCCAGGATTACGGCACGGTCGGATATCTTGAGAGCCGCTTCCGCGTGCTGCTCAACGATAATGCTGGTGATGCCGGCGCTGCGCACTTCATTGAGAGCCTTGGCGATGTCCTGGCGCACGACCGGTGCCAACCCTTCGTAGGGCTCATCAAGCAGCAGCAGTTTGACGTCACGGGCGAGTGCCCGGGCGATTGCGAGCATCTGCTGCTCACCGCCAGACATTGTTGTGCCTTCCTGCTTGCGCCGCTCAGCCAGTCGCGGGAAGAGCTCGAAAATGCGCTCGAACGACCAACCTTTTTCGCCAGAGATCTGAGCGAGCTGCAGGTTCTCTTCAACCGTCAGACCCTGGATGATGCGGCGATTTTCCTGCACCAACTGAACGCCGGCCTGGGCTGCCACGTAATTAGCTTTGCCGTGCAGCGCGACGCCACCGAGGTAAACTTCACCGGATCGCAGCTCAGGTGTTGATGCACGCGCAATCGAACGCAGCGTTGATGTCTTACCGGCGCCGTTACGCCCGAGCAGTGCTAAGATCTGCCCCTCAGGGATATCAAACGACACGTTCTGCACGATATAGCTGTCGCCATAATAGGACTGCAGGCCGCGACATGAAAAGAATGCCGAACCACCGTCCCCGCTGGCTGGTGCCGCGCCATGTTCCATGGTTTTCGCGCTCATACTGGCTCCTCACCGAGATAGGCTTCGATGACCTTCGGATTGCCCTTGATTTCATCCGGTGTACCCTGCGCGATAACGCGGCCGCCAGCCAGCACAGTAATGCGATCTGCAAGCGAGAACACAACATGCATGTCATGCTCGATAATGACGATCGTCAGGCCGGTTCCTTTGATCTGCTCAAGCAGCTCGATCGTTGCGTTGGTATCAGCGCGCGCCATGCCAGCTGTTGGCTCATCGAGCAGCAGTAGTTTTGGATGCTGAACAAGCCCCATCGCCAATTCCAGACGACGTTTATCACCACGTGAGAGCGCGCTTGTCATCTGCTGTAGATGCGCGCCCATGCCTAGATCGGTCAGCATCTTGACCGCTTCGCCTTCCAGGTCGGCCTGATCATCGAGACGGCTCAGAAAGTTGAGGCTGAAGGCGCCATCTCGTTTCGAGAGCATCGGAATCACAACGTTTTCGAGAACCGTCAGATCCTCGAAAATCTCAGGCGTCTGAAACACCCGCACGACGCCAAGCTGATTGATCTGATGTGGCTGCTTGCCGGTCAGCTCCGTGCCCTCGAACAACACCTTGCCCTGGCTTGGCTCGAGGCGACCGATGCACACATTGAGCAGCGTTGATTTACCGGCACCGTTCGGGCCGATAATGGCATGCGTCTCGCCACGACGAATGTCGAGATTGACGTCGCTCAGCGCATGCAGCCCCGCGAAGTGCTTATGCACGTCGTCGATATGGAGCACGATGTCTTCCATTGCGTTGCTCCTTATTCTGCCGGTTGCGTATTGGAGGGTGTCGCTTTGATTTCACTCTCAGCAACAACGTCTCGCTGCGGACTGTTCGCGACGCCCTTTGACGACGCAGTACCTTTGATCCGTGCAATCCGGGTGAAACCTTCCATCAACCCGCCTGGCAGGAAGATCACGACGATCATGAACAACAGACCCAACGTCAGATGCCAGCCCTCGCCAACGAAGAGGCTGGTAATTTCAACGACAACATACTGGATGCTATCCGGTAAGAAGCCGAAAATATCATTCAGGATCGAGGTGTTGTACGATGAGAATATGTTCTCGAAATACTTGATCAAGCCAGCACCTAGAACAGGTCCGAGCAACGTACCAGCACCACCGAGAATGGTCATCAGAACCACTTCGCCGGAAGCGGTCCACTGCATGCGTTCAGCACCAGCAAGCGGGTCTGTTGCTGCCATCAATCCGCCAGCCAGACCGGCGTACATTCCGGAAATCACAAAGGCACTCAGCAGATAGGGCCGCGTGTTAAATCCGGTATAGCCCATACGGTTCTGGTTCGATTTGATCGCGCGAAGCGTCATACCGAATGGCGAGCGGAAGATCACCATCGATAAAGCAAAGCCGAGGACCAGCATGATCGCGCAGAAATAAAACCCTGACCAACCGGTCATGACCCAGCCGAACAGGCTTGGTGGTGGCAGCTGCGCGCCAATCTCAGCACCAAAAGCCGCATCCAGATAGCGCGGATCCTGGCGTAATACACGCAGGCCGGTCTCACCATTCGTAATAGGCGTCAGCACCGAGTACGCCAGATTGTACGACATCTGCGCAAAGGCCAGCGTCAAAATCGAGAAGTAGATGCCTGCTCGGCGCAAGCTGACAAAGCCAATCAGCAACGCGAATATGCCAGACATCACAACTGCCAGTGCTAGCGCTGGAATGACGTTAACCGAGAAGAGCTTGAACGCCCACACCGCCGAGTATGAGCCGACACCCAGAAAAACGGCATGGCCAAACGATAGATAACCAGTCAGCCCGAACAGGATGTTAAAGCCGATTGCGAACAGCCCGAAGATTGCAAATTTTTGCAACAGATCGGGATATGCGGCGCCAAACGGCGTCATCAGGATCGGCCCTGAGAACACGAACACTGCAAAGATGACAAGGAGCAGAACGTCCTTGGTTTTATTGTTGCTCAGCATGCCTTAGCTCTCCATCTGGCCTTTGCGCCCCATCAGACCGCGTGGGCGAACCAGCAGAATGACGACGGCAACGAGGTAGATGATGATTTGGTCGATCCCTGGAAGAATTTCTTTAACTTCGTTCATCGAGGCAAATGATTGCAAGACGCCGAGCAGAAACCCAGCTGCGACGGCCCCCCCCAGCGAGCCCATGCCGCCGACCACGACGACTACGAATGACAGCACCAGAAAGTCCATGCCCATGTGATAGTCTGGCGGCAGGATCGGCGTATACATGACACCCGCCAAACCGGCGACAACCGATGCCAGGCCAAACACAATTGTAAAGCGCCGCTCAATATTGATGCCAAGCAAACCAACCGTCTCGCGATCAAACATGCCCGCTCGAACCACCATACCGAAAGTCGTGAACTGCAGAAATGCGAAGACGCTCGCAATGGTCGTCAACGAGAAGAACAGATAAACGATGCGCCAGTACGGATAGACGATCGTTTCAGTAATGGCGATGCTGCCGGCAACGATTTCAGGCGCTGATTGTGGGATCGGGTTCGCGCCAAAGAATTTTTTGATAATTTCCTGAATAATGATCGCAAGACCGAACGTGACCAAGATCTGATCTGCGTGTGGCCGCTTATAGAAATAACGAATCAAGCCGCGTTCCATGATAATGCCGATCAGCAGCATGACAGGTATTGCGACTATAATGGAGAGCGGAACCGAGTAGTCCAAAATGAACTTACCCCAGTCTCCGAACATCGCCTCAGCATACGGGGTCCTGATTTCAACCGCCGTACCCCACGGTGTCTTCTGCGTCGGATCAAGCACCACTTTTTGGAGGTTGATGATCTTATTGAATGTGACGGCGCAGAAAGCGCCGAGCATGAATAACGCACCGTGTGCAAAATTGACGATACCAAGCGTGCCGAATGCGAGCGTCAGGCCAAGCGCAATCAATGCGTAGGCGCCACCCTTATCGAGCCCGTTCAGTATCTGTAGAATGATCGCGTCCATGTGGACGTTCCCCTTGACCGTGTTTCCAACCGTATATTTATTCGTTTATGAGCGCTTCTGCTTCTTATGAGCAGATTTATAGCACGCCAACCGCCCCAAGTAGGGGGCGGTTGGATATTATCACGACGTTGTGTCGAGCAGGTCGCTAAAGCACGTCGCGTTTGCTAGGAGACTTAAATCGCCCAAAGATTGGGCGTCTTAAGTCGCATAGTGAAGCCTTTAAAACGCGACATGCTGTAGTTAGCACTTCTTGGCAGCAGAAGAGCCAAGCTCACCACCGAGTTTCTTCGGCTCCTCGACGAATTGAGTGGGTGGGTCAGGTGTTTTTGGGTGGTCGGTTTGCTGCTTAATCCTGTTGGCAGAGCATTCCCCGTCGATGTGACGGGCGGCGGTCAAGGACGCGCTCTATAGCGCGCCCGCGAGGGCTT
>CAJQQK010000065.1 GCA_905480435.1 uncultured Hyphomicrobiaceae bacterium
CTACGTGTGGCTCTACAATCAGCAGCTTCCTCAATCAGCCTTGGGCAGTAAGACGCCCTTGCAGACGATGAAAGAATGGCACAAAATCAAACCAGAGCTGTTCTGGAAACAGCCAAACTACCTTCCGGGATGTGACACATAGGCATTTCGGTGGCGGCCAGACGGAGACGACGGTTGAGCTGAAACCAGGTAAGCATACGCTGCAGCTGGTGCTCGGTGATTTGAACCACATTCCCCACAAAACACCCGTGGTATCACCGGTTATTACGATAACTGTGAAGTGATAGAGGGGTGAGCCACGCACCCAAAGGCGTCATCTCGGTACTTGTCGAATATCCGTCCAATTAATATGCGGATTGCCGTTTTGGTATGCCTACCATCAATCGCCTCGTCATTCCCGCGCAGGCAGGAACCTAAGCAAATCTCTGCAACCTGCGTACGAGCGGTTGCTCGCTTGGGTCCCTACCTTCGTGGGGATGACGGATGTATGGGTGGCATGGCCAAGCGTGACCTGTGAATCTCGAAAGAAACGCGTTGTAATCAAACCATGTTGCTGATGCTCATGCCACAACGCGTCGATGCGTGATCAGGCAGTAGTGCAACAAGTCCCGGGATGACACTTGTATTGGCGGCGAGGCTGGGCTCAAAACCGCTCGGCAAGCAAGACGTCAACTTGTCGAGCAGGTTTTTAGGTGATCAAGGTGCCTGGGATCGCTAACACCACCTCAATCGAGATGTAGTGGCTGGCCGAGGCGGCCGGCAAGGTCTTGGACGTATTGCCATGCGACGCGGCCTGAGCGGGCACCGCGGGTCGTCGACCATTCGAGGGCTTCGGCGCGCAGTGCGTCGGGCTCGATTTTTAGGTCGAAATGAGCGACGTAGCCGTTGACCATGGCGAGGTACTGATCCTGGCTGCCGTTGTGGAAACCGAGCCAGAGGCCGAAACGGTCCGATAGGGAGACTTTCTCTTCGACCGCTTCGGATGGATTGATCGAGGTTGAGCGCTCGTTCTCCATCATGTCGCGTGGCATCAGATGGCGCCGGTTGGACGTCGCATAGAAGATCACATTGTCCGGGCGCCCCTCGATGCCGCCATCGAGCACGGCTTTGAGCGATTTGTAGCTGGTGTCATCGTGGTCGAACGACAGGTCGTCGCAGAACACGATGAATTTGTGATCGCTGGCACGCATCAGACCGAGGCAGGCGGGCAGCGTATCAATGTCTTCGCGGTGGATCTCGACCAATTTGAGATCAGATTTGCCGGAAAGATCAAAGCCAAGCGCCTGGCGCACTTCGGCGTGGGCGGCCTTCACGAGCGAGGATTTGCCCATGCCGCGGGCGCCCCAGAGCAGCGCGTTATTGGCTGGATGGCCCTCGGCGAACCGCCGCGTGTTGTCGAGGAGCTGCTCGGCGGTGCGGTCGAGCCCCTTCAGGAGGCCAAGCGGAATACGGTTAATCTGGCCGATTGGCTGGAATGTCGGCGGGCGCGGCTGCCAGATAAATCCTTCGGCGGCGTTATAATCCGGTGTCGGATCAGCTGGCGGTGCCATGCGCTCAAGTGCCGAGGCGATGCGGGAGAGCAGATCTGCGTCATTTAGGGAGGTTGGAGCGTTCATAGAGGTGCTGCGATCTTGATTTGTTCTTGTGCGAGAGAGCGGTTTCGGCGGCTCTTATAGGTGACAGATCGGCCTCCGTCACGTGGCCTGAACCATTCATCGCACCAAATTGAGCACACTTGGGGCCCCCTGGGAGTTGCGATCGATCCACACAAACCAGTCTAGTCTTGTTGCAATCAGGCCCCGACTGTCTATATACCCCAGCAATCACCAGCAACGATGGCGCGTACTTTCAGCTCGCAGCCAACGCTTCGCTATTGGTCGCAATTCGCACAACCCTGACGGAAGGCCTTCATGTTTATTACTCCAGCTTATGCACAGGGTATCGGCGGCGGCAGTGACTTTTTCCTGCAACTCCTGCCGATCCTGCTGATGATCGTCATCTTCTATTTCCTTCTCTTTCGCCCGCAACAGCAGCGCATGGCGGCCCATCGCCAGATGGTCGAGAATATTCGCCGCGGTGACACGGTCGTGACGCAGGGCGGCATGATCGGCAAAGTGACCCGCGTCAAGGACGGTGAAGGCGAGATTGAGGTCGAGCTCAACGAGAACAATCGGGTGCGTGTCATTCGTGGCACGATCGCCGAGGTGCGCTCGAAAGGTGACCCGGTCAAAGAAGGCTAGGCTGCATCTGCGGCAATCACTGACAAGATACGAAAACCGGTTAAGTGCGCGATTGAGGTCGCGCCTGGCCGGCGAGACGAAGAACGAAAATTACAAAGGCTGAGCCGCTGATGCTGTATTTCTCACCGTCGAAAATTGTTGCGGTCATCGTGGCGTGCCTGGCGGCATTGATTTTCGCCTCGCCAAATTTCTTTGAGAAATCGACGGTTGATGCGTGGCCGAGTTGGATGCCGAAACAGCAGCTAAAACTCGGGCTGGACCTGCGCGGCGGCGCCCACTTGTTGCTGACGATGGACACCAAAGAGCTGCGCGAGAACATGCTCGATAACTTGCGCGAGGATGTCCGGGCCAACCTGCGCGACGCTAAAATCGGTACTGTCGGCACAGGCGTCACCAAGGACGGCGTGCGTGTGCGGATCGGCCGGCCAACCGATATGCCAGCGGCACTCAAGGCGCTGGCAGTTCTATCGCAGCCCCTGTCGAACAATTTCATCACGGGCTCGAATGAACGCAATCTGACGGTCACGCAACAAGGCGCCAACGGTATCGAGTTGAAACTGACCGAAGCCGGCCTCAAAACACGCGTCAGTGATGCGATGGCCGGCGCGATCGAAACTGTGCGCCGCCGCGTCGATGCGATCGGTACCACTGAGCCAACCATTGCCCGGCAGGGCGAAGACCGCATTCTGGTGCAGGCGCCAAGCGCCAACAAGGAAACCTCGCAGGAAGACGTCGATAAGCTGAAGAAAGTGCTCGGCGAAACCGCGAAATTGAGTTTTCACGAGGTGCATCCAACGCAAGGGTTTCCATCGGAAAAACTGCCGAGGCGCGGTGGCTACTTGAGTTATGAAGCCCATGAAAGTTCCGACCGCGCCGGCGGATTCTATTATTTGAAGAAAGTGCCGGTTGTCGGTGGCGGCGATCTCGTCAATGCCAACCCAGGGTTCGACCAGCGCACCAACGAGCCGATCATCTCGTTCCGCTTCAACCAAATTGGTGCACGTAAATTTGGCCGGTTCACCGCTGAAAACGTCAATCGCCCGTTCGCGATCGTGCTCGACAATAAGGTGATTTCAGCACCGAATATCAATGAACCAATTATGGGTGGCTCGGGCCAGATTTCTGGTGGTTTTACAGCCGAGGCCGCGAACAACCTCGCCATTCAGCTAAAATCGGGGGCCCTGCCAGCCAAACTGACAATCGTCGAAGAGCGCACCGTTGGCCCATCGCTTGGCGCTGACAGTATCGCGTCTGGCCAATTGGCTGGGATCGTCGGGATCATTGCAACGATTTGCCTGACCATATTCGTTTACGGCACGTTCGGTATCTTCGCGGTGATGGGGCTTATCGTAAATGGTTTCATGATCGTTGCGATCATGTCGGCTATCGGCTCGACGCTGACGTTGCCGGGCATTGCCGGCCTGATTTTGACGATCGGTATGGCGGTTGATGCCAACGTGCTGATTTATGAGCGCATCCGTGAAGAATTAAAGAGCGGCAAGACGGCGATCAATGCCATCGACAGCGGCTTTGGCCGTGCGATGGTAACGATTTTTGATAGTCAGCTGACAACATTTGCAGCGGCCTTGATCATGTTCTGGCTCGGCTCAGGCCCCATCCGGGGCTTCGCGGTGACGCTGTCGATCGGGATCTTCACGTCGATCTTTACGGCGGTCACGGTAGTTCGTCTGATGGTCGCGCTCTGGGTGCGCACAACGCGCGGTAAAGGCAAAAATGTTCAGGTGCCAATCTAGGTTTCAAATCTAGTCTCCAACGCCGAACAGATAAACGAATTACAGTAAAAGCGGCGGGTGGCCGTGGTGCTGAAGCTTGATAGGCAGTGAACATGAACTTCATTCCGAACTTCCAAGGCCGTCGGCTTTTCATCTTCGAGAACCCGTTGCCGTTCGTGAAATTCTCACGGCTGGCGTTCATGATCTCAATGGCGGCGATGGCGCTGTCGTTGGCGATCTGGGGAGTGTTTGGACTGAACTTCGGCGTCGATTTTAACGGCGGGTCGATGATTGAGATGCGCTCAACTTCTGGGCCAGCGAATATTTCCCAGTTGCGCAACAAAGCAGGTTCGCTTGGTCTTGGAGACGTGCAGATCACGTCATTCGGGTCGCCTCAGGATGTGCTGATCCGGGTTGAGCAGCAATCGGGTGGCGAAAAAGCGCAGCAGGAAGCGCTTGGGAAGATTGTTTCAGCTGTTGGCGCCGGTTATGAGCAGCGTCGCGTTGAGGTTGTCGGCCCAGCGGTATCAGGTGAGCTTCGGCAAACCGGTATTATCGCCGTGCTGTGTTCCATTCTGGCGATCATTGCCTATGTGTGGTTTCGCTTTGAATGGCAGTTTGCGATCGGTGCTGTGGTTGCCTTGACGCATGACGTGCTCATCACGATTGGTGTGTTCTCGCTGATGCAGTTTGAGTTTGACCTGTCGACAGTGGCAGCCTTGCTGACGATCCTTGGTTATTCGGTCAACGATACGGTGGTGGTGGCCGATCGGATACGTGAGAACTTGCGCAAGTATAAACGCATGGACCTGCCGGCACTGCTCAATCAGTCGATCAATGAAACGCTGTCACGCACCTTGATGACATCGTTGACGACATTGATTGTGCTGATCGCGCTTTATGTTCTTGGTGGCGAAGTGATCCGTAACTTTACGTTTGCGATGATGTTCGGCGTGGTGATCGGGACGTATTCGTCGATCTTTATTGCGGCGCCACTGCTGCAGTTCCTTGGCGTGAAGCGTGACTGGTCAGGCGTCACCAAAGGTGCACCGGCGGCTTCGCAGTAAGACTAGAGGCATCCAAGGACAGCTGCTGATGGCTTGGAGCGAAAGCGGCGCGACGTTTCCGGGTCAAGCGCCGATCGATGCGTATGGCAATGGCGGTTTCCGGTTTGCAGAGATGAGCCATCGTGGTTCGATTTTGTGCTTGGGCGATGGTGTGCATGCCTGGGACGTGGCGGCCCCTGAGCAGCTCGACATGACAGTGATGGGGAAGCTACTCCAAGCGCTTGAAGTGCCATCATTCGTGTTGTTGGGGACAGGTGCCGCCCAAGTGTTTCCCTGTCTTGATGTGCGGCGCGCGTTTATGGATGCCAAAATCGGCCTCGATCCGATGGACACCGGTGCGGCCTGCCGGACCTACAACGTATTGCTTGCCGAAGGGCGACCGGTGATCGCTGCATTGATTGCGGTGGATTAGGGCTACGTGAAGATGAGCGATAGTCGAGCATCGCAGTCGACGGTGAGTGGGCCGGACGAAATCCGGCAGCTCGCATGCACGTTCCAGTATGACCGCTATGTGGCGGCCTTGTTGCTGCCGAGACAGCATCGTGAAGCGCTGATCGTGCTGGCCGCTTTTGCAGCCGAGCTGCAACGCATTCCATTTATCGTGAGCGAGCCGATGATGGCAGCTATCCGCTTTCAGTGGTGGCGCGATCAGTTGCTTGCAACCAGTGGACCTTCAGCTGGCGAGCAGCGCTCTGGCCATCAACTGTGCGATGCGTTGGTTGCGGTGGCACGTAACTACAACTTACCGTTTGGACTGTTGCAGGGCATCATTGATGCAGCTGAGACGGAGAACGATCCGACGCCGTTTGCTGAGGCGGCAGAAACGCAGCAGATCCTTGTAAAATTCGATGGCGCGCTGTTTGAGCTGGCGGGGCGTGTGCTGGGGGTTGATGTGCCGCGCGGGGTGTGGTCAGAGGCGGCGACTGCCTATGGTGGGGCCCGGTTGGCGGCGGAATATGCCTGGCGCAAGAGCATCGGCGCTCAGACTTACACCAGCCGGCAGTGTGCCGACGAAAACGACGCTTTCGTCAAACCGGCGCGTGAAGCGATGGTAGCGGTGCGGGCGCGCCGAGTGGAGATGGGCAAGGCGGCCAAAGGTGCGTTGCTGCCGCTCGCGACGGTTGAGCCGGTTCTGCGCCGTGTTGCCACGCAATCGCAGCAAACCGATGCCACAAAGAGACCGTTGAGTGATTTCGCCAGAGCACGGACGATTCTGTGGGCGCATTGGCGCGGGCTGATATAGAGCACGTTGCTCAAGCGAGAAGCGCTTTCAGCGGGTGGGAGTTTTTTATGCGGGTTGTTAATAGTGTATCGTTGGCGCTGCTTGCTGTCGTGATGCTTGCGACGCCGGCGCTGGCTGAGGGCAGCTTGAAATCGAAGTGGCTGGAGCTGTTTTCCAGTAAAGGCGATAAAGCGTCGACTTCCAAAGGTGAGGCCGCCAACGAGGCGGCGCCGCGCGCTGATCGTGGGGCGGCGATTGGTGGAGAGCCACGCATTGAGTGGCAGGTCGTCAATCCATTTCGGTTCTTTAATGATGCCCGCGATACGGCACGTCATGCTCGTGCCTATGAATGGCTGACGGACGCCGAGAAGAAAGATCCAGTACTCAACATTGAGCGCAAGCTGGCTGAGCGCAACGCTTCCGGGTGGGCTGCAAACATGCGCGGGGCGACCTGCTGGGATCGGCGCCGCAACCGCCACCGTTGTCCAGGTGGGAGCAACTACATCCATCCAAAATCACACGCAATAAGAGTTGGGGTCGTTGGCGCAGCAGCGCTGGGGGGTAAGCAGTGTGAGTGGCAGATTACGGCCCAGAAGCGCAGTCATCGCCGCCGCAAGTCGGCTGGCGGCAAGGTTCTCCGGATCACCAGACCGTGCAACGAGCAGGCGGAATTGAAAATCCCGTATCCAGCAGGCGCGAACGTGATGCTGCGCTCAGGCGGCAAAGTGATTGCCCGCCAGATCATCAAGGTGCGCGATCTGTTCATTGTCGGCATGGGCGACAGTTTCGGCTCGGGTGAAGGCAACCCGGATACGCCGGTGCGGTTTTCCGATAAGCGCACAGCTGATTACGGTTTGCTTGGCAACCAGGCGGCACTTACAGGTTTTCCCGCGCGCGTTGGCAAATGGCGCAAGATTGGTGATGCTGTGTTTACCAGGAACAGCGCCAAGTGGTTGGACCAGGCGTGCCATCGGTCGCTGTATTCGCACCAACTGCGGGCAGCCTTGCAACTGGCGATCGAGGAGCCGCATCGCGCCGTTACGTTTGTTGGTGTGGCGTGTTCCGGCGCTGAAATCACCACGGGTCTTTTTCGGCGCTACAAAGGCAATGAGTGGGTCGTCAATCCGCCTGACCTGTCGCAAATATCAGCGATTGCACAGGCGCAGTGCGGTGCGCGCAGAGCGCTAGATAAGGAGTATCCGGAAGCCTATCACATGCGCGGACGGATGCCGGCGTTGCAGGGTGGTTTGGTGCTGCGCAAATGCCCAAGCCGGCATGCCCGCCGGATCGACCTGGTGTTCCTGTCAATCGGCGGCAATGACATCGGTTTTGCGCGTTTGGTGGCGAACGCGGTGCTGCGCGATGAAACCGTGTTGCGCAAACTGGGCGGTTGGTTCGGCCAGGTTTACCTGCCGAAAGATGTCGCAGCCCCGATGAGCGAGCTTGTAAACCGTTACAAAGCACTCGACCGTGCCATGCATAATATTCTGCATATGCCGTGGAATAAGAAGTCGAGAGTGATCATCAGCGCGTACCCCGGAATGGCTTTGCTTGATGATGGCCGCAGCGTCTGCCCGGATGGTCGGCTTGGTATGGATATCCTGCCGCAATATAGCCTCAGCGCCAAGCGCGCGCTCGATGGTGAAAAGGTTGGCGACAAGCTGTTCGGGATCATCCGCCGCGAAGGCAAACGGCGCGGGTGGCGGGTTGCAGCAAGCCATCGCAAAGGTTTCCAGGGTCGGGGTATCTGCGCGGGAGAGTCCGGCCTCAGTGCTGCGGATGAATTACGGCTGCCGCGCAAAGTAGACGGCTATTGGCAGCCGTATAATCCAGCGAACTTCGAGCCCTATGCCAGACGTCAGCGCTGGTTTCGCACGCCAAACGACGCGTACATGACGGCGCACTTCCATGTACAGGGAAAGATCCTGAGCAAATTGCTTGGCTCGAAACGGTTGCAGTGGACGCAGTTGTTGCTGGCGTCGACGTATTCGGGGGCGTTTCATCCGACGGCGGCTGGGCAGGCGGCGATGGCAGACGCGGTCGTACGCGAAGCCCGTGCGATATTGCGGAAGCAGTAGGGCGTAAGACTGCTATTGGGCTGCGATTAGCGGTTCGTGCGCGGTGGCGACCCAGGCTTCGAAATCAGCCAGTGCGCGCTTTGCCATCAGTTGTTTTTTGGCAAGCGTCTTAGCTTTGCCCTTGATGCGATTGCCCTCGGCGTCGCGGCTCGGTGCTTCCATGGGAGGCAGCAGGCCAAAGTTAATGTTCATCGGTTGAAACGACTTGGCGCCACCGTCGCGGCGCTCGACGCTGAGGTGACCGCCAGTGATGTGGCTGAGCAACGCGCCGTGTGCAGTAGTCGGTGGCGGCGGTGCGATTGTCTGACCGAGCTGTTGAGCTGCTGCATAGCGCCCGGCCATGAGACCGCACGCAGCACTTTCGATATAGCCCTCGACACCGGTGATTTGGCCGGCAAACCGCAAGTGTGGAGCTGACGTAAGGCGCAATTCTTGATCGAGCAGACGTGGTGAATTGAGGAACGTGTTGCGATGCAACCCGCCAAGCCGCGCGAACTGGGCATTCTCCAGGCCCGGTATCATGCGGAAGACGCGCGTTTGTTCGGCATGGCGCAGCTTGGTTTGAAAGCCGACCATGTTCCAAAGCGTGCCGAGCGCATTGTCTTGCCGGAGTTGGACGACGGCGTAGGGCCGCTCATCGCTATGCGGGTTGGTGAGTCCAACCGGCTTGAGTGGGCCAAAGCGCAGCGTTTCGCGACCGCGTTCGGCCATCACCTCAACGGGTAGGCAGCCGTCAAAATAGGGCGTGGTGGCTTCCCATTCTTTGAAGTCTGATTTTTCGCCAGCCAGCATTGCATCAATTAATGCGTCGTATTGATCTTTGCTGAGCGCGCAGTTCATGTAATCCGCACCGGTGCCGCCTGGGCCGGCTTTGTCGTAGCGCGACTGTCGCCAGGCTTTGGTTTCGTCGATGCTCTCAGCGTGGATGATCGGTGCGATGGCATCAAAGAACGCGAGATCGTCTTCGCCGGTTTTGGATTGGATCAACGCAGCCAGAGCGTCCGACGTAAGTGGGCCGGTGGCGACGATTACGTTGTCCCAGTCCGGCTGGTCGAGGTCGGTGACTTCCTCGCGGCTGATCGTGATCAGTGGGTGCGCTTCGAGCGCGGCTGTGACGGCGCCCGAGAAACCGTGCCGGTCGACCGCGAGCGCCCCTCCAGCTGGCAGCATGTGGGCATCAGCTGATTGCATGATCAGCGAGCCACCTCGGCGCATTTCGCCATGCAACACGCCGACGGCATTGGATGTTTCATCGTCGGAGCGAAACGAATTGGAACAGACCAATTCAGCGAGACTGTCGGTGTGGTGCGCATCCGTGCCGCGCACCGGTCGCATCTCGTGGATAACGGAGGCGACACCCGCGTGCGCGAGTTGCCAGGCGGCTTCGGAGCCAGCAAGGCCACCACCGATGATATGTACAGGTTTTTCTTGGGTCATTGGGTTCAGTGTTACTCGATTTTTGTTAACGGCTCAATCGACGGTGTTTGGCACGAATCAATGTGGTGTTAGGCAGATGGACGTGCGGCGTTTTGGAAGAAGCTGGGGTTCATGAGAACGCAATTATCGAAAGCGCTGCGTGGTGGCTGCTGGGTTGCCATGGCAGCCGTCTCAATGGTGCTCGGCGCCTGTACGCATCAGCCATTCGATACGGCGCTGGAGCATTATTCCACGGTGGAAGTGCCCGAGCCAAAGGGCGCGACGTTGCATGTCTGCAGTGCCTACGGGTGTCGGACCCAGTCGAAGGTGAAATTTTCCGAAGCGCAGCTCGATGAGATCCGCCAGGTCATGAAGAAGACGGCCCAAGATGATAGTCCGGGCGAAGAACGCCGCGCGATGGCTTATGCGATTGGTTGGCTGGAACGCCACGTCGGCGAGCGCATCGGTACCAAACATGATCGCGCTGGCATGGACTTTTTGGCGTCCGGCGACCCGCAGCAGCAGGATTGTCTTGATGAGGCGACCAATACGACGAGTTATCTGACTCTGCTCGCGAGCCATGGCATGCTGAAACATCATACCGTTGCGGCACCTTTTGCGAAGGAAAACTATCTGCGCGGCATTTCCGGCTGGACGCATTGGACGGCTGTCCTTCGCGAAACCAGCAACGGCCAGAAGTGGGCGGTCGATAGTTGGATCCAGAAGAACGGCGAGAACCCGGCCGTGGTGGAAGCGGAGAAGTGGTACCTGACAGGGCTCGAGGATTTGCCCGGGGCGACGATTTAGGCAGCCAACCGCCGGATAGACTTGGGTTCCAGAAGGCCTCCATCTTAGGGGGCGCTCATGACAGTTCGGTTGGCGTAACACAACATTATTTTATAGCACGTCGCGTCATGCGCTCTCGGCCAAGCGCCGGCCAATTCATAGCCGTATGACCCATACTCTCGCCCGCCGCGCGAGCCGGGATCTTTCGCGTTTCCTATTGAGGCACCGCGTTGCAAACCACGAAGGCGAATGCCCCCGGATATCGCACGAAGAGTGCGGTTTTGGGGACGCGAGCACCTTTGGGGGTGCGTCGAGCACTCTCCAAACACGTGCTGCTAACAGACACGTGTAGCGCTGTGAGTTGTTTTTTTGCGACATCAGACCGATGTTGTCCTTATCGGAATTGATACGGAGTGCAGCACATGAAACGGACGATTTTCGCGCTGGTTGGCGCGGTGATGTTTGCAGGCTCGGCGATGGCTGGACCGCAATATGTCGACAAGACCGGGTATGCGGTCTCAGGTTACGACGTGATTTCGTACTGGGATCAAAAGCAGACGCCGGTTGGCAAGAAGCAAGTCAAAGCTGTGCCAGGCAAAGCCTCGATCACCACAGAGTACAATGGCGCCAAGTGGGCTTTCGCGTCGGAAGCCAATCGCGATAAATTCAAAGCTAATCCGGCGAAATATGCGCCGGTGTTTGACGGGCACTGCGCATATGGTGTCGCGGTTGGCGGTAAAGTGCCCGGCAATCCGCACCTGTGGCGCATCGTTGACAACAAGCTCTACCTGAACATCACCAAGGTTGTTGTTGGCTTCTGGGAAAAAGACATCCCCGGTTTCATCAAAACAGGCAACAAGAATTGGTCGAAAAAGCTCAAAGTGAAGCCGGCGGCAAAACGCAAAGTGCCGAGCTTCGATACAGCAATGGCGCCGCTATAAATCTTATGTAGTGGCGACTTGAAGAGACGCGCTAGATCGCGTCCCATCAGGTGGTGTAACAGTGCCGGTCAGGTCCGTCGCAACGTTGTCCGGACGGTCAGTCAGCGGTTAGGGCCGCCGGTTCTGATGCACCATCATGGCTGATGCCGCCGAGAGTTTCCAGTGTCATGTAGCG
>CAJQQK010000066.1 GCA_905480435.1 uncultured Hyphomicrobiaceae bacterium
TCAATTCTCTCGTCCAGGCCGCAAAAGCCAAGGCACGCGGCTACCGAAACAGCAAGACCTTGAAGGCCGTCACCTACCTCATAGCTGGCAAACTCGACCTCAGGCTACCCACTTGAAACGTCGGGTAGCCCGGAAAGACAACCATGAACCTAATCGTACGGGCCAGTCGAATGGGAATGCGGAAGCTTGTCATCGGTTTACTGGCCGCTGGCGTTATGCTGTCTGCCACTGCTGCCCGTGCTGCTGGCGAGGACACTGACCCCGTTTTCGTCTTCAACCGCATTTGCTACGCGCAAGTCCCCAAGCTCGACCAGATTCGCGATATGGCGCGGCGGTTGGCGTGGCGTCCAATCGAAGGTGCCGATCTCAAAAAGTTCACGACAATCAAGAACCCCGACGTGCTGGAGGGCTGGGACGTGCAGGTTGGCGAGCGCCTGTTCCGAGTTGCTATTGTCCAATCCGAGCTGAATGCTGCCATGAAAAAGACGTTCCCGAAGCTTGGCAACGGCAAGGCAACTTCCTGCATGGTGATCCTTGACGAACAGAATGTCTCGGCGACGTTCGTTGCCAACATGCAGTCTCTCGCCGGCAAACCGCCTGCCAGCAAAGACGTGCCCGAAGGCAACTTACTGACAACGACCTGGGCTGGTGGCAATGATGAACTCAAGGTCTTTCTGGTCTCAAAGGCAAACAACGGCGGCCGTGGCGGGTTGCTTAACGTAACCATCCTGACGAAAGCCGGCGGTACCACTCAGTGAGTCATCGAGTTGAGGCATCGGCGTTCATTCAAAATGAGGCCACGCGCTCGCCCAATCGAGCCTCATCGATTGTTAGTCCGAGCCCTGCCGATGTCGGCACGGTTATGTACCCGTCCTTGATACGGATGCCGCCTTCGGGATCGTAGTGCTCCTCGATGTAGGGGGCTGCAAGCCAAACACCTTCGAGCAGATGCGGTTCAACGGTTGCTGCAATATGCGTGCAGGCGGCTGCAATAATGTCGCCACCCCAGGCATCGTCGCAGGTGTGCGGCAACGATCGAGCGGCACAGATGTCGCGGAACACAGCCATCGGCGTCAAACCTCCGATGCGTGTAACCTTCATGCCAAAGCCATCACACAGCCCGTCGCCAACCGCCTGTATGACGGTGTTAAGATCAATCGAGCTTTCATCAAGATAGATCGCGTGCTGGACCTGCGCGCGGACAGCTGCCACTTCATTTATAGTATTGCAGGGTTACTCAAGGACGACTGGTATATCTGCACATTCGCGGCTAAAGCGCAGCACATCACGTGTCACCCAACCGCGGTTTGCATCAGCTGCGAGGCGCATTTTATACCCGACCGCCTCCCACACTTTGCGTACCGTTTCGATGTCTATTTCGATCGGCCTGCCACCGAGCTTGATCTGGATGCGTGGGTAGCCTTCCCTGCATTTCTCAGCTGTTATTCTGGCAATGTCATCAGGCGCACCAACGCCCGTCGCATAGTAAGACGGTACCTTTTCCGCCAACGCCCCGCCAAGCAGATCGCAGACACGAACACCATAATGTTTGCCGAGCAAATCGTGAGCCGCTATATCGATTGCAGCCTTGGCATAGCCATGACCGTTGAGCAGCTGATCCATGGTGCGATAGAGACGCAACGGATGCGGCAGCTCCGCCCCGATCAGCCCTGGTGCCATTTCGATCAGAGCTGCTCGCGCACCGAGTGCATGATGTGGTTGATAGGTTGACCCGACAGGGCACGTCTCGCCCCATCCCACAAGCCCATTGTCAGCAACCAGTTTCACGATGGTTGTATCAAGCGCTGTCACACTCGCCCGCGCCATTGTGTAAGCACCACCGACGACCGGCAGCGCCTTCTGGTAGATATGGATTTCTACGATACGCATCTTGCAACGGTCTCCCCATATGCGCCACACAATCGAGCCAGGCACCGCTCAGCAAACCAAGCATGTGCATGAACGGAATTCTCGCGCCCACCAAATCCCGACTGCTTGTAGCCATCAAACGGCGTCGCTCTATGGCCCTCGCCATAGCAATCAACAAATTCTTGAGATTGGACGCTAAATACCTGTTATGGGCACACTTCGAACGCGCGCATTGATTTGGTCTTCGCAAAGACGCAGTCTGTTGGCGAAACCGGCTTCCCCTAAATTCATCTTGAGACAATATTCGCATGACCCAACTCAGCGGACAAAAACTGGCGAGCGAACAGAAACAAGCTCTGACGGCGATGATCTTCTCAAATGTCGGCCATAGTTTCTCGCACATGTTCACGGTGCTGTACGCGACCGCGGTTCTCTACCTGCCAAAGGTATTCGACATGCCCTATGGCGAGCTGCTCGGTCTGTCGAGCTTAGGGCTGGTGCTGTTCGGCGTCGCAGCACTTCCTGCTGGTTGGCTTGGAGACCGTTGGAGCCAGATCGGCATGATGGTGATTTTCTTCATCGGGATCGGCGCCGGTTCGATCGTTGTCGGTATCGCTGAGGGACGGCAGGGACTGTTCATTGGTTTGACGCTGATTGGGCTGTTCGCGTCAATTTATCATCCGGTCGGCATCGCCTGGGTGGTGGCCTGGGCGAAAAAGCAGGGCATGTCGCTTGGCATCAACGGCCTCTTTGGCAATATGGGCAGCGCAGTGGCTCCGGTTTTCGTTGGCTTGATGATCGACTATGTGACCTGGCGGGCAGCCTTCATCATCCCGGGTGTCCTGTCGATCGCGGTTGGGTGCGGCCTGCTGTTCGTCTGGCGTGCCGGCTGGATCAGAGACGTCACCAGTGACCGAGCGCCGAGCGGCGCCCACGACACCAGCGCGTTCGTGCGCGTGTTCATCGTCTTGACAATCACCATGGCCTGCACCGGCTTCGTTTATAGCGGGCTGACGAACACCATGCCGAAGGTGATGGAGATGGGGCTGAGCGCCGCGCTCGCCTCGAGCTACACAGAGATCGGGATGTTTGTTGGGGTTGTCTCCGGCCTTGCCTCGTTCAGCAGCATTTTTGGCGGCTGGATGGCCGATCGCTATTCCGCCCGCTCAATTTACATTGTCTTTTGGCTGCTCCAGATTCCATTGTTATTCCTGATCGTATCTCTATCTGATGCGACCCTGCTGGTTGCGATCCTGTTGGTGCTGAGCTTCATGCTGGCCTTTGCTGCCGCCGAGAACATGTTGGTCGCGCGCTACACACCTTTCCGGTGGCGATCCCTTGCTTACGGTGCCAAGTTCGTCTTGGCGTTGGGTATCGGCGGGTTGACCGTTCATCTCGCCGGCTGGTTGTTCGACCGCGACGGCGACTTCTCATTCCTGTTCACGATGTTCGGCAGTGCGGCGATCCTGGCAGCCGCCGCGGCTTTCCTGTTGCCGAAAACGCAACCGGCAGTCGCCGTTGAAGCTCCAGTAGAGAACATGGCTGCCTGATCCGACCCCTTGCGGGCAGTTGATCCGATTTAACGCGGGCAGCGCGTCCGAGGCATTGTGGGTAGAAAATAGTATTACAATATGGGTCAGATTGATTTAATTCGAGCGTGACTTTATACGCTCAAAGGTTGTTAGATTTTTACGCAACCTTGTAACTTCTGATTAAGGAGTACTAATTGCAATTAAACAATGCATAAAATTTGATCTTTATATTTAATATATTCGGTGCACTTACATTACTAATGGTGCGATGCACAAAACGGCTCCTCGACGAATTGAGTGGGTGGGTCAGGTGTTTTTGGGTGGTCGGTTTGCTGCTTAATCCTGTTGGCAGAGCATTCCCCGTCGATGTGACGGGCGGCGGTCAAGGACGCGCTCTATAGCGCGCCCGCGAGGGC
>CAJQQK010000067.1 GCA_905480435.1 uncultured Hyphomicrobiaceae bacterium
CGCGTGCGTAAGTTGGCATTTCTTTGCGCGAACCCCGCAACCTTTCTAAGGGACCGATTGGTCAAGCGCGAGATAGGAAGCGTCGCGCGCCAACTCCGTCGCTAACATTGACTCACCAATTGTCTGCAATTTGATCAAAGCGACCGTGTGGCTGAGCGGATGCTTGTGTTGCGCGCAACGCACCAGCCAACTGATCGTCCAGTCGCACAAACGTCGAAACGTCCACCAAGCGGACATCCGTCGTTTCAAGCTTGGGTCGGCCGACGACCATCTCTGTGATGACAGTTGCTGATTGATGGCCCAAATCTGCCCGGCATCTCAACCTGTACAGCGATTATGGCAAGCGAGCCCCAAGTTGCACAAAACTGACAACACCCAAGCAGGATAAGAATTGGCCAGGCACGTCCCATACGTTTCAATTCCTTTGTTTGGCACGCGCAGCTGCAGCCAACTTTGTTTGCGTCATCAGCTCACGCCAATTGCAGAAGCGCCTGTTACAAACGACAATGTGCGCGCTACAGGAATTCCAGCGGTATAGACAATGTAGTGGATGACCCGTGCGAAGACGTAGACTTTCACCGCCAACAGCACCGTGCCACCCGTCGTGCCCATCAACACGGCGGCAATTACAACGGGCGCGAACACGGCTAGATTTTCGAGTGCATTCAAATGCGCGCGTTTTGATCTAATGGCCCAGGCGGGCACATTTGGGTCGGTGACGGGGGGATTAGAAAGTGCGCGCTTCAACCCCACGAGCAACACGTTCTCGATGGCATGTGGCATCCACATGGTTGCAGTGATCAGGGCGATTGCGATGAGCCATATGAGTTCAGGGGTGTTTTGCATTTTTGCTTTCGTTTCCCATAGACGTGAATGATAAAAACATAGCGGTTTTCGCATGAGTGAAAATGCGTGCAATTGCATGTTGAACATGCAAAAATGCACGCATGAACGCGACATGGGACGATCTACGGACGGTATTGATGTTGGTTCGCCATCTCACGCTGGCAGGAGCAGCTGAGGCTATGGGCGTAAACTATACAACCGTGGCACGCCGTGTTCGACGCGCAGAAGAAGCGTTAAATCAGCCGCTGTTCGAACGGTTGGCGGACGGCTACCGCCCAACACAAGCGGCGCTGCTTGTTGCAGAACAAGCAATTAAGATGGAGAAAGCCGAACACAACATGATGCGTCAGATGCAAGGCGCCGAAACGGAGTTGTCTGGCGAACTGACAGTCACAGCCCCGCATATGCTCGTTGCAAATTTCCTGATGCCAGTATTTGAACAGTTTTCCAATGCGCACCCTCTGATTGATCTGCGTATCCTCGCAACCTGTGATCTCCTGGATTTGACGCGGCTGGAAGCTGACCTTGCAATTCGCATCAGCCGTAACCCGGGCGATACGTTGAAGGGCCTTCGTCTCCTGGAACCACAAGCGGCAAGCTACGCCAATCAAGACGTTGCAAATCGCATTTCAACCGATCCCAAGGCAATGATTGACTGGATCGTGCATGACGCCTATCCGCATGTTCCCAAGGCTGTTTCTTCGCAATTCCCCAGTAACCGGATACGGTTTCGTTTCGACGATATGCTCGCGATGGTCGGGGCGGCTCAGGCTGGAATGGGTGTGGTCCCGTTGCCGATGTTCCTAGGGCGTTCAGCAACTGGGCTATTGCAGGTTCCAGTCTTGCCACCCCAACCCTTTGCGGACATCTGGGTCATCGGACATCCCGATGTATGGTCGTCACCAAAACTAAGCGCCTTTCGCGATATTCTGACCAAATACTGCAAGGTCCATTGCCATGAATTCGTAGCTTGAGGCTGCTCCCCGGCCTCTCTTCACTGCAGATGGGATTGCGAGAAACCTCCCATTGGAGCGTGCGCGGCGAGTGGCAGGAAAGTCCGGCACAGCGGACGGTAGGGAAATTGCAGTGAAATGGCACTTTGTCCCGCATCTCGGTCGTTAGATAAGTTCGTGGCAAGGTCTGGCTCGACCTCAAACCAAGTGCGCTTGAGCGTGATGCGAACTAAAATACTGGCCAGGGAAACTAGGAAGCACTCAGCACAAGGCATCTTCGAGCGTCGTCCGGTATGAGTGGTACTCCATGCCCGTCGCGAAACTGCCGTCGGCGAGATAGGCACTCGAATGATGCATAACGTGACGCGCATAGGCCCCTGCGAGATCCCGCGCATTGCGGTCGCTAAGAAGTTCCCATGTCTTTGTCAAACCAAAGAGCAATCGACCGTTGGTATTTGCTGGGTCCGTCCCGAAACCGAGGATGCTCCAGTCACCTCGCGGCCATTCACCTGGCATGTATTCGACAGTTGGAAAGTAGGCATAGCCCTCGCGCTTGATCGAGATATCCATCAATCCTTGGGTCAGGCTAAGTAAGTGCGTCTGTGCTCGCTCTGAACCGCCGACTAGGATGAGCGACAGCAGCCCGTTAATGACCGACCTTTGATAATGCATGTTTGCATGTCGAAAACTCCACGGATTTTCGGGTGTGTAGTGCAAGCCGTCTTCATCAAAACCGGCGAAGAACTGTTCCTCGAGTTCGGAGAGTTGATTGTCGCCCTCATTGCTGCCCGTCATTGCGCGTGCCAGCAACAACCCATCAATGACCCGAGCTGTATGATCCGAATAATCGAACTGTGTGTGTGCCATTCGTGGTGGCGAACCAGTGAGATCTGTCAAGCAGAACGGGAGCTGTTTTTTCAGAATTGAGGCAACCAAGTAGGCAGTTGATCGCGAGTTTTGCCCGGTCAGGCAGAAAAATCATATCCGGCAATTCGTGAGTGAGCATGAGTTAGACGGGTCCCTATACACTTTTGCGCCATCGAACTCCCCGTGGGGTGTACTCACGCAAACGCTGGAATTGGCTTGTTTTCGCCGCTGAGTGTCACGCGATGCATAATCCGGCGAATGTTGACATTATCGAACGGCTCAACCGAATGCATCGTGCAACGGTTGTCCCACATTATGATATCGTGCGGCTCCCAGACGTGGCGATACACGAACCGCGCCTCGGTTGCGTGCGCGATCAAGCGATCGAGCAATGAACGTCCTGCGGCTTCCTCCATGCCGACAATGTTGACCATCGTATGTGGCGAAAGCAGCAGACATCGCTTTCGCGTTACCGGATGGATCTGCACGAGAGGGTGCTTGACGGGGGGAAGGTCGTCGTATTGTCCTTGGTTTTGCTTTTTAGACAGTTCAGGCGATAGGCTCAGAATGTAGTCGTGATCGTGGATAACCCAAAGAGACTTGATTTGCTCTTTCGTATCCCCATCCAGGGCGTCGTAGGCGGCATACATGTTGGCAAAGAGTGTATTGCCACCGGCGTTCGTGGTTTCGATACCGTGGAGGATGGAACCCTTACTTGGCACCTCGCGGAACGAGCTGTCGGTATGCCAGCGCCAGGACTGACTGAGATACTGCCAGGCTGTCTCCTTTGGTGGAATGAGATTGTCTTGCTCGTCGACGTTAGAGACCCGGTAGATCTCACGGTGCTGCGATGCGCGATGCGCCAGCGAAGGGTGGATTTCGAGTTCACCAAAACGACGTCCTAACGCAATGTGCGCCTCATCTGAAATATCCTGCTCCGGAAAAATCAGCAGCAGGTGTTCCATCCAGGCATCGTGAAGGCTTTCCAGAGTGCGATCATCCAATGGCGTTGCAAGATCAACACCACGGATTTCGGCGCCAATGAGCGGGTGCCGCTTGGTCAATTCAAGCTGAACAGAAATTGAAGTCGCCATCTGATCGATCCGCATTGGTTCATTTATGAGAACAGCACTGTGATTGACAAAGCAGCCTATCCAAGGAAGCCTGATTACAACTCGGGAAGAATGAAACTTATACGTGCCAACAACAATCAATATCGAGATTGCTGCCATGTTGACGCTTGCAAAATTGCTGGCATTTGCCGCGATGGTCGATGAAAGGTCGCTCATGGGCACTGCGACACGGCACCTTGGACCACAGACATGACGGAGTTGACGAAAGACGACGTCGAGCTTCCCGAACTGCGGTTCGTTGGACCGTTGGCCGGGACATTCGCCGTGCAGACAATGGTATCGATGGCGATGTTTGGCGTTGCCGTAATCGCTCCCGTCGCGGCGCCTGCTATCGGTGTGAATGCTGAATTGATCGGTACATTCTCAGCAATCGCTTATGGCGTCGGCATGATTGCTGGTCTTATGACCGGTGCGCTCGCTGACCGCTTTGGTGCGATCCGGATCTGTCAGCTGACAATGGTCCTGACCTTCTTCGGCGTCATCGCATTGACGGTGTCGACACCGCTCGCGGCAATCGCAAGCGCTATACTTCTCGGCATGAGTTATGGGCCGGTCAATCCCGCGAGCACACAGATCCTGGCGCGCGTCACAACCACCCGATCACGGCCATTCATTTTTTCAGTCAAGCAAACGGGCATGCCCGCTGGCGCCGCATTGGCCGGCGCCCTTTTGCCGCTGCTGATCCTCGCGTTCGACTGGCGCGTTGCCATCGCCGCCACAGGTGTTGTGGCGATGGTTGTCGCGCTTGGCATCGAATCATTGCGACCACGAATTGATGCGATACGCGACACCACGCGTCCAATCAGCATCGGTAACATTGCAGACCCGCTAAAATTGGTTTGGCAGTATCCTCGATTGCGCTGCCTCATGATCGTTGGCTACGTCTACGCAGGATCCCAAGTGGCAATCGCTACATTTTACGTCATTCACCTCACCAGCGAGCTGGGACTGCCGTTGGCGACCGCGGGGCTCATTTACACAGCGCTGCAGATCAGCGCCATCGCCGGTCGTTTGATTTGGGGCGCGATCGCCGGTCATCTGCTTCCCGGAGATCGGGTCCTGGTTTGGCTGGGATTTTCAACATCGATCTTTGTCGTCGTCGCGGGATTGTTCGATGCGTCTTGGCCACTCTGGAGCATTGCGCTTGCAAGCGTCCTGCTCGGCATCACAAGCCATAGCTTCAATGGCGTGTTCTTCTCTGAATTCACGCGACATGTCATGCCCGAACAGACGGGCACTGCGGCAGGTGGGATGCAATTTGCCATGCTTGCAGGCGTGGCCACAGTGCCGCTGGCCTTCGGATTATTGATCACACTGACTCACAGTTATTTCGTCGCCTACTGTGCTATCGCCCTGGCAGTGTTCGCCACTGCGGCGTACGCAGCGGTCACTCTGACACCCCGCCATTCAGCCTGAATATTATTCCGCGTTCGGCAATTGACGAGGCTGGCCAAGCTCTTCAACGAATGGGATAGACCGACTGCTCCCTTGAACCAGCCGCTTAGAATCGTATAATTCGGCCAGCACACAAGGAGCTCGGCATCAGGCGCTGCAACGGTCAATCAGCGTCGATCTTGACAACCATTTTTCCGAGCGCGGAACGGTCCATCATCATCTTGAAGGCGTCATGGAAATCCTCGAAGTCGAAGACCTTGCCGACGACCGGCTTGAGCTCGCCCGCGTCCAACCAGGCTATAAGCTGAGCATTCACTTGGCGCTGGACGTCGGGCTCCCGCCGTTCGATCTGAGCGAAATCGACCCCCACAAGCGTTCCACCCTTCAGAAGCGGCAAATTGAATTTCAGTGCGGGGATTTCTCCAGACGCGAACCCGACAACGATATGACGGCCGTTCCAGGCGATGGAGCGGAAAGCCTGTTGGGAGACCGGGCCGCCGACCGGATCGAAAATGACATCGGGACCATGCCCCCCGGTCGCTGTCTTCAGCGCATCTCGCCAATCTGGCTGGGTGTAGTCGACGATAGCGTCGGCGCCGGTGCTTGCGGCAAAGGCCTGCTTCTCCGCTGTCGAGGCCGCAGCAATAACATGCGCGCCGAGCAGCTTGCCAATCTGAATCGCCGCGGTCCCGGTACCGCCTGCCGCCCCCAAGACCAAAAGGCATTCGCCGGGTTGCAGCGACGCGCGGGCCTGCAGGGCATAGAGTGCGGTCGGGTAATTGGTGCCTAACGCTGCCCCAACTTCGTAGCTGACTCCTTCCGGCATCGGGTGCAGATCGCTTGTGTGCGCTGCGACATACTCAGCCAGACCACCGTTTGGCGCCAAGCCCATCACACGCGTTCCGCGGGCGAGGGCCTTGACGTTCCCAGCAACATTCTCGGCCACTTCTGCGACCACACCGGCGAATTCCGTGCCTGGCGTGAACGGTAAGGGATCCTTGGTCTGGTACAGGCCCTGGACTTTCAGCCCATCAACAAAACCGATGCTGGCAGCCTGCACCTTGACCAAAACCTCCCCCTCGGAAATGGATGGCGGTGCGACCTCGTCGATCTGAATATTTTCGATTGAGTCATATTTTTTGACATGGACCGCGCGCATCGTTTCCCTCAGACGTCATTGCTTTTGCCAAGTGTACGAGCTTTCCGACGCATCATCGAACTTCGCATACAGCGGACTGGAGGTGGACAACTCTGGCCCAAAGTCTGATCCGTCGGCGACTAGGCCGAATCCGCCAGATAATCCTGTCTAATCTCCCGCTTCAAAGTTTTGCCCGCGACGTTTCTGGGGAACTCCGGCAGCACGAAACATTCTGTCAGACGCTGGAACTTTGCACTGACGCGTGTGTTGGTCCACTCGATAAGATCGGCTGGCACCACATTTTGTCCGTCGAGCAAAGTGACCGCTGCGACGGGAACTTCTCCCCACTTGTCATCCGGCACCCCAAATACGGCAACCTCGGCCACCGCCGGATGCGTGACAACGACCTCCTCGATATCTTTTGGATAGACGTTGACGCCGCCGGATATGATCATATCTTTTTTGCGATCGACGAGATAGAGGAAGCCATCCTCGTCGACGTAGCCGACGTCGCCTGAGCGTAGCCAACCGTCGATCATCACTTCGGCTGTGAGATCCGGGCGCTTGTAATACCCCGGCATGAGCAAGGGGCCGCGGCCGCAAATCTCTCCGATCTCGCCCGCCGCAACTTCATTGCCTTCATCAACGGCAATCTTCATTTCCATAAAAGTTAGCGGGACCCCAACTGATCCGGCCTTGCGCACGGCATCTCGTATATCGAGTTTGGTCATGAAGCCTTCAGTCAAGCCGTAGAGTTCACAAAACCGATCAGGCAGCACTTCGTTGAGACGGCTCTTGTACTCCAACATGAGAGGCGCACCAAGACTTGCAATCATCTCTAGTGATGTAAGTTTTCCGGGATTGAAATCGGGATGGGTGAGCAGCGAAATGATTTGCGACGGCACCATGATGACGTGGGTGACCTGATTCGCTTCGATCTCATCGATTACGCGCTTGGCGTCGAAGGTTTCGTGCAGGATGTAACGGCAGCCAAGATACATCCATGGCATGAAACCCATTACGGCGCCGTTGAAAACAAGAGCACCGGATTGCAGCAGAATCGTTTCCGGTGACATGCGGAAAGTTGAAGCGAACAACGTGCAATATTGAGAGCGGACATAGTGTGTGTGGACGATGCCTTTGGGCATACCCGTCGTGCCGCTGGAATACATGATGTTGTAAACGTCATCGCTGACCAACGCAGGTGGCGGGGGCTCTGTGTCGGGTGCGTCTCGCACGAAGTCTTTAAAATCAAGAAAACCCTCCGACACCTTATCGCTGTCGACCAACACATAGCGATCTGGCGCAACCGCTGGCAGGTCGGCCCGGATGCGATTGAGTGCTTCAGCGAATGCGGCATCGGCGATGATCAGAATGCTATCGGAATCGGAGAGCAATCCTTTGAGGCCTGCATCCTGCATGAGTGTGCTGACCGGCACGATCACAATACCAGTTTTGGCGGCGGCCCAGTACATCAAAACCAACTCCAGCCGGTTCGTCATAACCGTCGCGACCTTGTCGCCCTTGGCTATACCGGTCGACAAAAGCGCATTGGCCAATCGGTTCACTTGAGCATTCAGTTCTGCGTATGTGTAATCGACCCCGGCAACTTTTAGTGCAGGCAGATCTGATCTGTAGCGAGCGTGGCCCGTCAATAGCGTTCCGATGTCGATGGTGCTCTCCTGATTGGGTGTCTTCATTCCGGAAAATCCATCCGGGCACGCTGAGCTGATGCATCCGGACCTGTTGGTAGAGATCATGGTGACGGCGGCGAAGTGATGAGGATTCATTGTCGGGTCTCTTTAGACCCGCCATACTCCCATCAATCAAATCCACGCCACCTGACCACTTCTTCTACCGGCTCCCGCTCACTCACCAACCTATTCTCAATCTTCGAGTCGTCGGCGAACCCAAGGCTCATACCACTGACCAAAATCTGGTCATCTGGCACTTCGAGATGTTTGAGCACCACTTCCTGAAACGGAATCCAGGCCGCCTGCGGGCACGTGTCAAGCCCGAACGCCTTGGCTGCCAGCATGATCGTCTGGATGTACATGCCAGTATCTGACCAACTGCCCTTCGTCAGATATTTTTCCGTCGTCACGAAGATCCCGACCGGCGCATCGAAAAACTTGAAATTGCGCGCGCCCTGCCGTGCAGCACCTTCACGGTCACCTTTCTCGATACCGAGCAAACCGTAAAGCCCCAAGCCGACACCACGCCGCCGCCCATTGTGATAGTCCTTCCACTTCTCAGGGTAATAATCGTAGTCGTGATAGCCCTTACCACCGCCCGATTTCGCCATCTCCAGCACGTCATCGGTAATCGCCTGCTCGACGGCACCGGTACATACGTACGTATGCCAAGGCTGCGTATTCGTACCACTTGGCGCGCGCTGAGAAATTTCGAGAACCTTCTCAAGCGTCTTCCTCGGCACCGGGTCAGGCTTGAACGCCCGGATCGATTTGCGGTTCTGGATAGCGTCAAGAACGTCCATTGATTCTCACTCTGCGTTGGGCCGTGTTGCCTTGTGAGAAGGGGCCGGCTTCAACGAGCTCGGGCACCTTCGTAAATGATAAAAACATAGCGGTTTTCGCATGAGTGAAAATGCGCGTAATTGCATGTTGAACATGCAAAAAAGCACGCATGAACGCGACCGTTTTTACGTTGTTCTGTGCTACTACTTGAGCTCAATCAGAATTCTTCAAGGAGTTGTCAGTCACTATGTCTCAAGAGGTGCAACACCCCCACGCAGAGACCATTGAAACGCTATCAGATGCGGTTGCCAGGGTCATGGCCGAAGCCGATGACTGGCGTCGCATCATGAGCCTTGATGGTGAGGAAACGCTGACTGTTTACCTGGATATGAAATCGCCGCATGCCTACATCGCCGTACGCCCGACACTGGAAGTGGCCCGAGACTACAAGGTCAAAATAGATTTTCGCCCGTATACGCTGAGCTATACGGGCATGGGGATCAGTAAGTCAGTCGAAAATAGCGAGCGCCGACCACCTTCCGAGGAGTCGGATCGTAGAGCCCGCATGTTCTATGCAGCGGCCAGATATTACACCAAACTGCAAGGGATTCCGCTACGTAGTCCGCATCGATTACTGGACGTAACGCTGGCTCACCGCTGCTTCTTATTCGCCAAACGTCAATCTTTAGAAATTCCTTTTGTGATGAGCGTCTGTCTGCCTGGCTGGGGCAGTGGTTGGCGGGACTATGAAGTTGAATCGCAGACGCAGTTGCGCGATACGCTCGCAAGTGTGGGCGCTGACCTTGATGGCTTTGAAGAGTTTGTCGGAACAGATGGACCGGCTGAGCACGAGCTTCTGAAGTACGTTGAAGACGCCCATGCGAACGGCTTTGTTGGCGTGCCGCATTACGTATTCCATGATTATGATACCGATCGCCAGACCGGACTGTTTGGCCGCGAGCATCTTGCCCTAATTCGATCGAAACTCGCAGCGCGAGGTCTTGCCCGCAACGAAAATGTCCAGGCAGAGTTTTCACATGTTTGGCGTGGGCCGGCGACATAACCGGTTGAGCCACTGATCCACTGCCGCATCTCCTGGATGCGTTGCAAATGAATACCTCTCGCCACTTTGGGAACTTCAAACCGATGATCGATCTATATACCTCCGCGACACCAAATGGTTGGAAGGCCACCATTGCATTAGAAGAGCTCGCTCTGCCCTATGAGCTTCACACAGTAAACCTCTCCAAGGGAGAGCAACATCGCCCCGAGTTCTTAGCTTTGAATCCGAACGGCCGGATTCCAGTCATCGTCGACCGCGAAGCAGACAATTTTGCTGTTTTCGAGTCTGGCGCCATTTTGATTTATCTTGCTGAGAAAACAGGCCAGCTTATGCCAACGGATGCGAAAGGGCGCAGCATCGTCATGCAGTGGTTGATGTTCCAGATGGGTGGCATCGGCCCCATGCAGGGGCAGGCCGTCACCTTCGAACGCTACTTCCCCGAAGACGTACCCCAGGCTCGGGCGCGCTATAAGAACGAGACGAGGCGTTTGTACGAAGTACTCAACCGCCGCCTCGGTGAGGTTGAATTTTTAGCCGGTGATTACAGTATTGCCGACATCGCGACCTGGTCCTGGGTGCACACGCATCGCTGGAGCCGAATCCCAGTCGAAGGGCTCGATAATTTGGCCCGTTGGATTGAGGCTATTCGCGAGCGCCCAGCCTGCCAGCGGGGTATTTTGATTCCCCCTCCCGCTGGTAGTGCTGACGTGCAAAAAGCGCGGGGCGCAAGCATGGTAACGCGGTAACTGCGGCAGCTGTGTTGCTTTGCTTTCGAGACTACGTTCAAGACCTGGAAATGGTCAGACTATGTCTTCAATGTCGGCTGTTTGATCGAAGCTACCGTGTGGCCGATCGGTGCCGGATGTGACCAGATTGTATTCAACCGACGCATCTCGGTAGGCAGCATGTCTGCTTTTTCCAGCTGCGGACGCCTCGTTGAGGAAAGTTAGGTGAGCCTAAACGCGTACTATGGGTCATCAAGAGCCATTGCCGAGCGCCCGAAAGCATCCGCTCAACCCCTAGCACCGGAAGCCAGTGATCTGCACAAAACACGCTTTTTGTAAAAAGTCGCAAGCTCAAAACCACCTAATTTCAAGTGGCCTAGACTGCTGCCACGACTGCGCCCGACCGGCGAAATGTAAAGAGTGATGAAATCTTGCCGCTCAGCACAGCTATGAGGTCACTGGGCCTTGTCAGCTGGCAAGTCGGGATGGTTCCATTTCAAAGGCATCCCCGTGCCGATGCTCACGCCAGTCGCGCAAAAACCAAACACACGGCTCGATGCACGTTGTCCTCTTTCTAAGAACGTCCATTGACCGCGATTGTTGCGCCAGGCTGCTTTCACATCGTCTGCCGGGTTCCAGTTAACAGTGGCCGTACGCGGCATGTCTCCACGTAAGAATAGTTTTGTCCAACATCCGCTGTGCCAGAGGTTGCCTCGGGTGCAACACTTCTTCAAGGCGATGTACTGCGGTTGTTCAGAGACCCATTGCTTAGCGGTGATGACTGCCTGGCTCTCTTGGTGTTTCTTGTAGCTGCTGCCTTCACGGGAAAAAATCATGATGGTCGCGACGATGGCAACCAGCAAGCCGATACCGACAAGTGTAAATGCGTTCATGATGACAAGCCGTGCCGCTTACTGATTAACCGCGCAGCTTCGACCAATGACAGGTCTTCAAGAGCTGCAACCACGTCGAGTACACTACCGCCACGATCACAGTCACCAAAGCAGTACCAGGCGTGGCGATCTTCTGAGAGCACAAAGGCTTTGGGGTTCGTGCCGTTGTGCAGGGGGCAGGGCGCGTATAGACGACCGCCATGTGGCGTCAGTGAGATGCCGTAGTGGGCAAGGGCAGTGTCCACCGGCACGGTAGCTTTGATCTTTGCAAAATTCGGGGTGGGGTTCTTCATTGGGCGCAGCTCCATCGTTTTGATGATTGTAATCAGGCACGGCGCCCGCGCCGGCTCTCAAGGGGTGGCCCATAGGCCACGCTCGCGCTTGCCCCTTGAAAGCCAAGCAGACGTGCCAAATTTCGATCATATCAAACGCGGTATACTGTGAACTGTCAGGCGACACGACAAACTGACCCTCTGACGCCATGAGGAAGTGACCCTCTTGGCGAGTTATCCAGAGGGAACTTTCATGGAACAGACGCAACACAATGCATCCTGCACGGCCTTGAGGGCATTGCGGGGTGATGA
>CAJQQK010000068.1 GCA_905480435.1 uncultured Hyphomicrobiaceae bacterium
TTCGCCTGCCCAGGATCTTCGCCAACGCCACCGCCTGAGATAGAACGGCCCAGGGAGGACGCCGCCGACACTGTGACCACTCAAAAAACCGCTCCGCAGGGAATGCGATCTCTCACGTGGCCAATTTCAACAGCCTGCTAGGCGAAATCCTCGAGGTTGGCAGCACATCACCTGCCGGTGTTGACGCATCCGGCATGACGCAGCGTGAAGCTCTTGAGCGCGCGAATGATCTTCTCGATTCAATGAAAACGCCGGCAGATCGGTCGGAAGTTGCTTTCTGGCTGCGCAATGCGTTGTCACGCAGTTTGTCGGAGCCGCGCCTCGTGTGGGCGGTCACCCAGCTTGGAACGGCGTATGCCTCAACTGAGGGTAAGAGCAAACCGAACTATGATGCAGCGCGTTTGCTCTGGCGTTGGGCAGCAGACGCTGGCGATGCGCAGGCTGCCTGCTTCCATGGCCGTCTGTTTGAGCAAGGCCTTGGTGTTCCACGGAACCCGAAACTGGCGGGCAAATCCTATGCGCGCGCGCGCAGCCTTGGCGGATGTCCGGGCCTCGATCAGGCGACGCTGCGTGTTAAGGACCAACCTTGATGCATCTTCAGTTGACGTCGTGTTTCGGTTTTAGTTTGTCCGGCCTCACGCATTTAATACAATTGCAGGCGAGTCTCGATGAGGGGGTGTGCTCTCTTAACGACTTGCGAGCAATGGGCTCGCGCGCGGCGATGTCTCCCACTATGCCAATGAGTATGCCATATCGAAACGAGTGACCCCGATTTTCGAGCCCCGCACGGGGGCAGTAAATTCTTTGCGTTCCGTCCACGTCATGCATGATGGCAGGATGACAGACAAGATTGTGAAATGCTTCTAGTATGATGTCTCGCCACGCGAAATCATCAGTCTATCGTCTGCGCCCCAATCATGGCGTGGCGTTTTTTGATATTGAGATCTCGGCAACCGAATTGGCGCGTGCCAAGGCTTGCTTTGTCGAAGAGCAGTTCTCGGCTGAGGGGCGCAACCGCACCGTGCTGCTGCCTGTCGCCAGCGACAACATGTTTGACGACGGCGCCGCCTGGCATCCTGAGACATTCCAACCGCTCGGCCCCAATGACGCGATTTGGCTGTCTGGGCAGCAGGGTATTCGCCCGTTGATCGGCCATTGGCTGCCCGTTCCATATCTGCGCATGATGACGGGTAAGATGAGTGATCGCCTCAACGGTGATCGTGGCGGCGATCCGGGCGTTGATCCCATCGCAGATCAGGGGCCGCTCAATTGGGTGCGCGTCTTCATCAGTCCGCCCGATGGGCCGCTGGAGGAAGCATCAACTCTGAAAGCTGTTCTGGCCGTCGACACACAGTTGTCCGGAGACAGCCGGCTTGATCAGCGCCGTTACAATGCACCCAGCCTGGAAGATGTCAGTCTCGGTTCGACATTTGTTCTGGTGGATGATGCAAAACAGCTCACTGGATTGTTGTCAGAGCCATGGTTGAACGACTGGCTGCATGCAATACAGCTCGCTAATGCGGAGCGTCCCGATATGCCGGACGCCGCCAATACGCGGTTTGAGCAAGAGCACATCGCGCGCTATTTGTTTCTTCTAAAAGTGCTGTGCGAGGCCTGTCCCGCTCCGATTTTGCGGTTTGCCAGCAAATCCCGAAGCCAGTCGCGGGATCACGTCGCCGTCGATACCAAAGCAAACGAGCTCATTCTTGACCTGTCTGACGATGTCGGCCTCGCCGTATTGATCGGCCAGCAAACTGATGAATGGGCAGCCCAGACCAGCCGTTCCCGTGTCTTGCCGGTTCGTGATCTTGGTCAACCGACCAACGTTCATGCCGGCCCGCTACCGATCCGGGTCGAGTTCGATAGCGCACCCTTTGGTTATCCGCGCATCTCGCGCCAATCGGGCTGTTCCAATGCCTTCAATTGGTCCAGTCTCGTCCGGATCGGCGAAGAAGCATCGCGCATATCGCTGCGCCCGAACGCGCAAATGGGAACCACGGGCTCAGCCGGGCTCGCGCGCCACGTGCAAGATGTTGCCCCGATAGCCGGGATGTGGCGAAGCAGCTTGGACACCGGTCCTTATGGCAAATTCGGCCCGCCAACCCGCAACAACGCGATGCAGTACCTTGCTGAGGACGGCGCTGTCATTGGCGTCAGTGAGAACACGCAACCTGCGCTGCGGCCGCGTTTTTCGAGGTCGTCACTGCTCATGATGTTCATTGCGGAACTCATCCTGCAGGCAATCAGCGTTATGAATGCGCCGCAGAAGGTCAACATCGGCGAAACCTCAACGCCCAAACGCGATGTGCTGAGCACGTTGCGCCTCTCATTGCCGGTTTCGATTGCGGCAGCAGAGCGCGAAACCATCCTCGAACGTGCCAGCGAGAGCATCGATTTTGTCTGGCGTGCGCAAGGTTGGGACAACGACGAAAACGGCTATGCACCTCTGAAGCCTGCAGTTGAACTGGGCCTTGGCGGCGATTTCGGCGTCCAATTGATTTATCTGCACGGCCAGCTGAACGACATCTATGGCGGTGATCTGCCAGCCCTCATTGAAGATCTGAACCCGGTCCGCAAGCCGACTGCTGGCGGCCCTCAGGTGGTTCAGTTTGCATCGATCGCAATTGGTTTTTCGACAACCCGCGTCGTCGTGGCTGATTACAACGTCATCGACGGCGGCAGCATCCGGCCACGCTTGGTTGGCACTCAGATCGTGCCGCAAGGGCTTGATGCCATCGAGACCGCTGTCATCGATCAATATCTGGCGCCGGCGATTGGCGCAGCGCTGACCAGCCTGAAGCCAGGCCTGTCGGCCAATGCTGCCTTTGATTTGCTCGGCCGTTCCCAACTTTCTGGCGAAGGTCAGCCATCACGACAGCGCGATTTAGGGTTGCGCCTCGAAGACAAAATTCTGCGACCGGCCGCCCGCGCCTTGCTTGAGATCTATTCGGGCACGCCGTCAGGCGGCGCTCGCGGCGTAGAGCTTCTGACGATGGCGCGTCTCGTTGCCAGTGGCAGTGGGCGCATGGAACCGCTCGCGGATCTCGTCGATGAGGCCGCCGCCGAAATGGGTGTCGACGGTTTTGGGCTTGCCGATGTTGCGATCCCATTTTCCCGGCACACCTTCCGCAAAGCCATCCTCAGTAGTCTCGAAGCGTTGCTCGCCGCCGCGATCAGTTCAATTGATGTCGATCAGACAGACTTGGTCTTCGTCACCAGCACCTACACGGCGACGCACGATCTGCGCGATCTGATTCTGTCTCTCGTGCCCTTGAGCCCGCATCGTCTTATTGTACTTGATGAGCAATGGAACGCGCAGCAGGACAAACTTTTGCTGTCGGGCGATATCGACGTGCCGGTGCGTGTTGGTGTTCTCAGCAGTGTCATCGGCAAGCACAGCTTGCTTGATTATGATGGCCTCGAAGGTATCGAACAGGCACTGCAATTGGAATCAGAAGTTGCCTAACCAAACGAGAACCCATCAAGCAACGAACAGCAGCCGAATAGTCGCCAAATAATAGTATAATTCAGTAATTGCGTAGTAGGTTAAGAATGGCAGACACAGCGGTCAGCATAGGGTGCCGTAAGACCATTGAGGTGGCAGGTAGATTGTCGGCCTGGCTTGATCGGAGCGATGTGCTTGCGGCCGAAGTTAAGCCGGTTATCGGCACGGCACTTGAGCGCGCCACGCTCGATTTACGCCGGGTGATGCGCAGCATTGATTTCCCGCCATGCGTCGGTGTTGTCGGCGGCCCGGACCGTAACAAACTGCAGCTCGTCGCGTCAGCTCTGTTTCAAGAAGGCTCAACCACGGTTAGTGAATTGAGCGATCTGCGCAATCAACAGCAGGGCTTGGCAGCCTTACTCGATCATATCGCCGGTGAGGACCTGGGTGCCGCCGTGCGTTTCCGCAGTGCCGATGCGCGCGCGCCAGTTGGCGAAGGCTATCGCTTTCCAGTTCAGATCGAACTGCTCAGTTCCCTCGACGTCGTCAAGATCATCATCGCTGCCTACTACTCGCATTATCCGGATGCGGTGCGCACCAAGCTCAACCAGAGCGATATCGAAAGCGCCATTGAGCGCGCTGACAGCGAGCTTTCAACGGCCGCCGTATCGGGCTTTTCTCCGGAAGATGTGTCCAGCCTGCGTCAACACCTTTGGACGGAGTTTCCCCGTATCGATGGTCTTCGCACACTCTCAACGTCCGGTTACTGGGATTGGCTTGGCAAGCATGTCGCGCATTTGTCCGTTGATGGCCGTTGCGAGATCCTGGCCTACCTCTGGCACTTCGAGCCCAACCTGACAGCCTTGTTCAAACGGCTCACCGAGGCGCTGCGAGATTTCGGCTACGCCAGCAGCATCCGCGTGCCGGTCGAGGCCGTTCTTGGCGTTGACCCGCAAACCGGCGGGCACGGATCTCATCTCGCCTGTGTCATCCGCCAGGCAACAGTGAGCGGGTTGCTGCGTGATGACGAGCCGGCAATGGACCTCAGTGTGTCGGTTGGTCAGGGCATCGTGCGCAGTGCCAACCGGGCGACGATTGCAGCGCTCAGTGCTGCGATCACCTTGCGCGTCAATCGCTCGGCACCCTTCCCGCTTGAGAGCACCGATCTCAAAATCTTCCCGTCGCCAGCCCCGCTCACCGATTGGTCGCTCAATCTGGCTGACGGCGCCATAGGCGATCACCAGCTCGGTAAAGAGTTCACCGCACAACTCTATGCGCGATGCAAATCCGTTTACGTGTTTTCGCGCTCTTGTACCAGCAATGAGCTTGCGGCCGTGGTCATGCTCGCTGATGCAGGCGAAGTGCCAGACGACATGCACATGCGCGCCATTGGCGACTGGATTGAACTGTCCGAAGGCGCTGATCCGCGTGCCCGTGAGCGCATGGAAAACTGCCTCGTCATTCTGGTGAAATCGTCGGATGCAGCGCCAGCCAGCGGCCAGAATGGCGGGACAAACGGCGCTGGTTTCTCTGACACGTTTGACCGCAATCGTTTCGTCGCGGATTTGCTCGGCGAAAACAATCGCTGGGCGCAGGAGTGGACACCGGGGCGTCCCTTCTCGCAGATCCATTTCGTGCCTGAATTTACCAGTGCCGCCGCCGCTCCACCTGTTCGTCAAAATGGTCTCTCAGCTGCTGCAAACGACGGCGTCTTTCCGGTTCGCGTGCCAACGCCGACGCCAACAACCATCGCGACGGGTCTTCTGCTTGATATCGCGGCAAACAGCTCGCAGATCATTCGTGTGCGTCAGATCCGCCGCCAGCTCGCCACCATTCAACGCGCCATGCAGGCACGCATGTTCCGCTATCATCGCTCCAGCAATCCGGCGCAGTTCACTGACTGGCGCCGCCAGATTGCCAATGTCGCAACAAAGCGCCTTGAGGTCTGTGCCGAAGAGCGCCAACTTGGCAACATGCTTGGCATTTTGACGTTGAGCGAAGCGGAAGTCCGGATGTTGCTGGCGGGTCTAAAGGGCGACACCGTTGAATACCAGGAGATCGACGAATACTCGATCGACATCAACATGAGCCGCTCAGCGTTGCCGGAGCCCGAAATCTGTGCGGAAGCGACAGTTGCCACCTGGCTCAAGCTCATGCACGAGGCCGCCAGTTCCCGGCATTTATGCAGTCAACTCAACATCGCTCAACCGGTCTTCCAGCATATCATCGACGAAATCGTGATTGGTGTGCACCGAGCAGACTTAGTTGGCACGTTGACCAAAAAATTCCTGCGCACGCTTGAATCTGGAAATCCGCTCAGCGACCTGCCGCGTTGCTACGCGGTTGTGGCATCGCGCACACTCGGCAGTTTCCTTGAGCGCCTAGCCGATACCAAGTCGGTTGGTAATGCATCAATGTCAGCCGATGCAAAGCAGCTCGGACGCGGTAGCCATCCGCGCCAAACCGCTGGAGCGCATCGCGACCGGACACACTCTGAAACGTCAGGCGGGCCTCGATCTCGGGCAGATCCGGGACGTCGCCGCTTCAGCCATTGGCCGGCGCTTTTCCGTCATATGGTCGATGATAATATAGTTGCAGCCGAAGGACTTACAGTGCATAGCGAGTCAGACCACGAACTTGGCGAGTATCTGTCTATGCTCACCAGCAATCCATTGGAGGTCGAGCTGTGACGCAGTCTTTGATCGACATTTCACCTGATGCATCTCATCCGGAAGGTGGTCACGCCATCGTGCTGGTGCGGTCTGTCACTGAGATGCCAGAGCCGCTGCGTTTCACGATCAGCGCTATTCCCGACGACCCGGATGATGTGGAGTCAGACGCTGAGTGGTCGCTCGGCGAGCGCGAGCCGCTTTCCGCGCGCATCACGCCGGACGGTTTGGAAATGCTGATCGGCCCTGACATTGTTGATGCGTCTGATCTGCAACCCGGCACCCCAGTTTTATTCGTACTGACATCGGGCGCGCTCGCGTCGGGCCATGTCAGCGCGGAATTGAGCTGGCCTGATCTGCCGGTCAGCATTCAAGGCAGTCTTCCCGCGCCGTTGATGGACGCGTCTGACTTGCGTGCAGAAAAGATCGAAAGTGCCCGCCGCGAGAAAGAAGCTTTGGCCGCCGCCGCCGAGCGTGATGCCAAAGCGCGCGAAGCCGACGAGCGCGCCGCGATAGAGCGCGAGGCCGCCTTGGCCAGCCGTGCAGCCCAGCCGAAAGCTGATGTCGAACACAAACCCGTTGGCAGCCTTGCTGACGTGCTGGCTGCAGCGACAGTGGCCGCCACAGCCGACAGCGAAACCCCGCTTAACCGAGCTTCCCGAAGCGACCATTCTGCTGTCGGCAGAACTGCGCCCACGACTATGGCCAGCGAGATCGCGAGTGCTCAGCGTGTCGCTGCCAGCCAATCTGTAACGAGCCCAACTGTAACGAGCCAGTCTGCTACGAACCAGAGCAATGACAAAATCACCGATCGCGTAACCCTGCCAACGATGCCAGCTGCGGCTTCGGCCACGCGAGAAATTGCAGTCCCCGAAGTCGCCGTTCCTCAAGCTCATGAGATTGCAGCAGTCGATGCGCCGCGCCGAAGCCGTGCGCGCGGTGGTAGCTGGCTCAGCATTGCGCTCGCCGTTATCGCCTTGCCAGCGCTGCTGTTTGCGTTCTGGCCATCTCTTTCGGATCGCGCTGACAATCCGTCTTTCATCAAAACAACCTTGGCGCAATTGCCGGCGTCGGATTGGGTCACAGCCATACTGGAAGTCGGGGACCGTAGCCCGAACGGAACAGATGCGACGCGTATCGCTCCGCACGAAGCGTTGAAGCGCGCCGAAGCGGCAATTTTTGACCCGGACAAGAAAGCAAACCTCGAAGAGCGCAAATTCTGGCTGCGCAAGTCGATAGCGCTTCTCCTGGCGGAGCCGCAATCGCGCTGGGCGGTAACCCAATTGGGTGCGTTACACACAGCATCAGCTGACCCGAAAAAGCAGCCTGAATATTGATCTGCAAAGACGCTTTGGGAACTTGCAAGCATCAGCGGTGATACGGTTGCCGCGTGCTTCGTCGGGCAACTCTATGAGTTCGGTCTGGGCGTTGTCGTGAGCAAGGAAAGAGCCGCGCAGTGGTATCAGCGAGCAAACAAGCGTGGTGGATGCAACGTACGTCACGAACGCTCAACAGCATCGCTGACGAATTAAGTCGAACCGGGAAAACTGGTTTCACTTCCCCATCTTGCACCCCCGGAAAAAAGCCTCCTCGCTGAACTGAGTGGGTGACTTTGGCGCCTGGGCTGGCTTCTCCTTCAAACCTCATCCTTTTGTTCGGCCCTGCTCGAGCCATCCTTT
>CAJQQK010000069.1 GCA_905480435.1 uncultured Hyphomicrobiaceae bacterium
CTCAAGGAAAAACGTCGCAGCGGCCTGCTCAGCAAGCCAGCATCGGCAACCAAATCCAAACCGACGAAAGCCTAGCCTACGACGAAAGGTGGGTCAGTTCTTCGTGGCGCAAAAGGGTCAAAACCGGGTGTCGCTTGACAAAACATAGCACGCAATCTTCTCAAGACATGTAGAATAATAGTGTAGCGAACCACCAAAACCTGTTCGTGCAAACTCTTTGAAACCCAGCCAGTCAAGCCATCACAACGGTTCGAGTTCGCTACCGAACCATCGCTACAACGCCGGAAGAGTTGCGTGACCTCGCTGCGGTGTAAATCGGCAAGAACGGGAAGCAGTCGCGACCTCGGCTTGAAGGTTCACTAACACGCCCCCTGGCTTCGAAAAGGTTGAGCTTATGAAAAGCCTCTCATTCGATATTGTCATCGTGGGCCACGGAGCCGCAGGTCTCACGGCAGCGCAGGCGGCTGCAGAAGCGACGGCCCTTGGACGTCGCCTGAGCATTGCGGTCATCGAGCGGGCCGCGAAGGGAAAGCATGGCGGCAATACGCGGTTTACTCCGTGCTACATGCGCATGGAGACCCCAGGCCGATTGTCGCCAGAATTCTTGAGCGAGATGATCAGCGTTTCCGGCGGCCGAAATGACGTGGCGTATTTTGATCGGCTGGCGCGCGAGGCCCCAGACACGATGGGTTGGTTGCAGGCTCATGGCATAGAATTTCACACGCCGGACTATTACCTGAGCGTTGGGCCGGCGCGTATTCAACCGATCGGTGGTGGCGAAAGTATTGTGCGGGAGTTGACGCGGGCAGCTGAGACCGCCGGCGTGCATTTTCTCTATGAACATGAAGCACAAACACTCATCCGCGCAGCTGATGGTACGATCATGGGACTCGTAGCTCGGCAGTCCGGTCGCGATCAAGATATCTTGGCCGACGCCGTCATTCTGGCCTGCGGCGGCTTCCAAGGGAACTCCGGCATGCTGGAGGAACATTTTGGTCTTGGCGGCTCATCACTCGTTCCTATCTCTCCGGGTACGCGCCTCAATACCGGAGCCGGCATTCGAATGGCTCTTGAGACCGGTGCATCGCGCTCAGGAGACTGGCAGGGTATGCACATCGAGCCCATTGATCCCCGTGCCTGCAATCCTGCACCAGTCGTTCTTGTCTATCCTTACGGCATTGTCGTTGACCAAACCGGTGAGCGATTCTGCGACGAGGGCGCCGGCCTCGTGCACGAGACTTGGGAGCAATTCGCACGTTCAATTCACTTCGATACGCCGGGCCGCCAAGTATATGCGATCCTCGACAGTCGCTTGAATGAAATCAAAGACTTTGGCCGCGCGATACGTTCCGAAGTCCCACCATATGAAGCACAGACTTTGGTGCAACTGGCGCAGTTAATCCAGGTTCCGCCTGATGAGCTCGAAAGAACCGTCCTTGCCTACAACGCGGCCTGCGTAGGTGATCCGAAACGGTTTAACGCATCGGTCAAAGATGGGCTCGCGTCTGATCCTGCCCTTGTACCAGCCAAGTCCAATTGGGCACGCGCTCTTGACCGGCCGCCATTCTACGCTTGGCCGTTGGTTGGAGCGATTGCCTATACGTTTGGCGGTATCGCAACAGACTTGGATGGCCGGGTTCTCGGCGCAGTTGGTGCGATCCCAGGCCTCTATGCTGCTGGAGAGATTACTGGTCATTTCCACGGAACAGCACCCAATGCCGTGTCTGTATTGCGTGCTCTTGTCTATGGACGTGCAGCAGGTCGCTGCGCGGTTCGTGATGTTGATCCAGACTCGGCTTGAACCGTGTCACAATGCCATCACGACGCATTCGGTGCTTGAAACACTTCCGACGGACTTGGCTGAGGACAATGCCCAGGCGTTCAAGAAAATTGCAATCCGACCACCTCGGCGAGAGCCGCTAAAACGGTCTCTCCGACTGTCGGACATAGACATGTTCCTAACCAATTCTGAGGTTTCTGATCTGAACGAAACAAGTTTAGACGAGTTATTCTGAGATCGACGGCATGTCATTTGGGTCGCTTGCGTGCACACGCCGGGTCATGAACGTGCCGAGGCCGGCCGCACAGACTTCTCCGTTGGCCAAAAATACTTCGCATCGGGTCACTGACGTGCGCGAACCAGCGCGAATAACATCGGCGACAGCGGTTAGTCGGTCACCCGTAGCGGCAGCCAAGTAATTTAATTTCATTTCGAGCGTTGCCATCGGCCGGAGCCGGGTATCATAGTTGCCTCCCGCAGCCGCTGTAGCCATGGCTATATCAATCAGAGCTGCAACAACCCCACCCTGCACAACCTGGCGCAAGTTTCGCATATCATCGGTGATATCGAGACCGACAACCGCATGGCCGTCCTCCATGACTTCATACTCAACTCCGAGCCACTTACGGAATCCTTCATCAGGCATATGTTCTGCGTCCCTCAACGTTATTGATGGTCATAAGACTGTGCCGGCAAACGGTATCTCCAGTCCTATGAACGACCGGCTTATCGCATGCACCTGTAAGGTGCATCAGCGCCACCCTCTCAGGGCGATCATAGTCCAGCTACTTCTGCGAAACTGGCGAGCTCAAAATCCAGCAACCCGGATGCAGGCTTTAGGCAGTTTTGACGACGATCCACTGAAAGAGAAGCCCTATCCCATAAGTTCAAAAAATCATCCTGGCGAAATTCGATGAGTGAAGAAGTGAAGATACTTGACTCATTCACCCTGAGGGCCGGTGCCGAGGGACATGCCTTTGATCTTGCTCCACCAACTGCCAAGAAACGGACCGGCAAGACTGAGCAGCGTCAACGCAAAGAAGAACATTACAATCGGGCGCTCGGCGATGGCGAGTATGCTGTTGTCGTGCAGGATCATCGATTGCGAAAATGTTTCTTCGACAATCTTGCCGAGGATCATGCCCATTATGAGCGGCGCCGGACCAAAACCGAAGCGCAGCATGAAAAAGCCAAGGATGCCAGAGATCAGCATTACCCAAACATCGAAGAACGATGAGCTGGCAGCGTAAGAACCGATGATCGCGAAGACGAGAACCGCAGGCCACAATATTGTGCGCGGGATAAGTGTGATTTGGGCAAAAAGCTTGGCACCGGCGAAGCCGATGATCAGGAAAGCAAAATTGGCGATCAGCATGGCCGTGAACAGTGCGTAGATGAACTCTGGTTGCTTTTGGAGCAAATAAGGACCTGGCTTTAGGCCATGCATGACAAGCGCCGCCATGATCAGCGCCGTTGATGCGCTGCCCGGGATGCCGAGGGCGAGTGTTGGCACCATGGCGCCACCGGTTGCTGCATTGTTGGCAGCTTCCGGACCAGCGATACCTTCCGGGCAACCGGTGCCAAATTGTTCCTTGTTCTTCGACCAGCGTTTGGCTTCGTTGTAGCCCATAATAGCGGCAACGGTTGAACCTTCTGCCGGTAAAATTCCAATGAACGTACCAAGGCCGGATGAACGCAGCACCGTACCCCAAATGAGCCGAAAATCTTCTCTGCTTGGTAGTTTCATGACGCCGGCCCTGACGCGCTCGACGACGCGTTCTGTTGCCTGGCTTTGATTGAGTAGTTCGGCAATAGCGAATAAGCCGATCAGGACCGGAACAAAATTCAAACCTTCGGAGAGTTGATCGCTATTAAACGTAAAGCGTTCAATCCCCGTTGTGAGATGGATTCCGACCGTACTGAGTAGGACGCCAATCCCACCAGCAATCAGGTTTCGCAACGAGGATTTGCCGCTGATCGATGCCAGCATCGAGAGCGCAAAGATGGATAACGCGAAATACTCAGGCGGTGTGAAGTTAAGTGCGACCTGAGCAAGCGATGGAGCTGCGAACAGGAAAATAACCAAACTGATAACGCCACCAACGACGCTACTGAACGCGGCAATTCCGAGCGCACGACCAGCCTCGCCACGCTGCGCCATGGGGTAGCCGTCGAGTGCTGTAGCGGCAGCGGGTGGCGCACCCGGAGCGTTGATCAGGATAGCGGTAATCGATCCGCCGAACGTACCCGCACAGTACAGCGCCGCCATCATCGCAATTGCTGGGATCGGTTCCAGCGTGATCGAGAAAGGAATAAGCAGTGAGATCGCCATCGGCGACGAGAGACCAGGAAGCGCACCGACGAGCACGCCGATCAGAACGCCAACCAGGATCAACCCGAGATTAAACGGGTCGAGCATCATCGACATACCTTGGATAACAGGATCCATACGTCAAACCTCGACGAAACGACTTAGAAGAAAGGAATGAGCTTGGCCGTCACACCAAAAATGCCCGGCTCGAAGTAGACTTTCAGGATCACGTTGAAGACCCACGTCACCGCCAAAGTGAACAGAACGGCAAAGGTGACCACCAACCCAATACGCCGCTCTCCCCAGACCAATGGCAGCAACAGACTGACGAGCACCATTGTTATGATCGTGCCGAGATATGGCGCGGCTAAACTAACGACCACCAGAAACCCTATCGATATCCACGTAAGTGTGCTGACCGGCTTGTGACGGCCCTCCCAGATCTTCTGCCAACGCTCCGGCTGGAGCCGGCTTTCGAACGGCAGAATAATCGCCAGGATCGCGACGAAATAAATCACCAAACGCGGAAAATCTGCTGGCCCCACATTCTCGCCAAGCAAGGCGCTCGGCTCTTCGAATTGCGTTGTCAGATAGTAGAGATACCCGGCGCCCGCGAGGAGCAACGCGGAAACCAGAAGATCACCTGGATCAGGAAACGGCGCTGCGTCGCGCCGTTTCTCGTCTGGTGAAGGCGTTTGCTCGCTCATAATGAAGCCTGATTATTTTTTCTTTTTCGCAATGCCAAGATCGGTCAACGCGGAAACGGCTTTCTGATATTCTTCCTGCAGCTGCTCGGTCCACTCAGCAGAACCCGCGACGCTGTCATCAGGATTGAGACCGGAACCCTTGAGGTAGGTTGCGAACGTGCTGTGCTTCATTGCTTTTGTCAGCGCCTTCGACAATGCCTCGACGCGCTCAGGCGGTGTGCCGGCACGCACTGCATAACCGCGCGTTGTTGTCGTGGCCACCTTGTAGCCAAGCTCATACGTCGTCGGCACGTCCGGGAAATCTTTCAAGCGCTTCTTGGACATCACCGCGAGCGCTCGGAATGTGCCGTCGCTGACTTGGTCTTTGCCTTCAGAGACATTAGGCGTGGTCACATCGATTGCGCCGGACATCAAATTTTGGACCATCTGCAAGCCCGAACCAAGCGCCACCGGCTTGTACTTGAAACCACCTGAGGCTTTGGCGAGTTGCGCGATGCCGATGTGCTCCGTGTTACCGATTTCGGCGACACCCCAGTTCAAGGCTTTCTTTTTGGAGGCATCAATAAGATCTTTCAGAGTCTTGTAGGGGCTATCTTTGCGCACGGTGACGAACGTTGGATCATCCATAGCCCGGGCAACGCCAACTAGATCGCCAATTTTCATTTTGGATTTCCCACGCGCGAGCGTGTAGAGGTGCGACTGCGTAAGCGCGATCAGGGTGCAACCATCAGCGGGCTGTGTGAGGGCATAATTCTGAGCTGCAGCGCCAGAACCACCCCGCTTGGCGACAACGTTCATATCGATACCGAGAATCCGGCGAGACCGAATCATCATCATGCGCGCCGTGGTATCCGTTCCGCCACCATATTTGGCATGGATGACCACTTGAATGTCGCAAGGGTACTTGTCCGCAGCTGCAGCTGTTTGCGGCCCGGTCAGGATGAGCCCCATGGCGGCAGCCGAAACAACGGCGGTAGAAATCAATCTAAAAACCATTATCGTGTTCCTCCCGGAAATTTAATGGCAAGACTAAATGTCTGCACTAATCAAAATTGTCGCATGACAATTCCCTCGCTGCAAACAGCAACTGAAGTCATCACATACAGGCGAAGACGGAATTCTATAATGCACCGACTAAAATGGTAATGACGGGTCGGCGATGCACAAATCCAATAAGCATATCAATACCCAATGAGGACGCAAGAAATGGTGATGAAACAGAACCAAACCCACCAATTCGCAGAAGGCAAGATGCTTGCCGAAGTTCATGGCGCGATTGGATATTTGACGTTCAATCAGCCAGAAAAACGCAATGCTGTCTCGCTTGAGATGTGGAACGGCGTCAGCGACATACTCGCCGGTTTCGAGGCCGATGACCAAGTCCGCGTGGTGGTCATTACCGGCGCCGGCGACAAGGCGTTTGTCTCGGGCGCAGATATCAGCCAATTTGACAAACAGCGCAGCAGCTCAGAGGCGCGCGAGGAATATGCCCGCCTTTCAAGCATCGGGCGCGATCGCCTGCAGACGTTCGGGAAGCCGATGATCGCGAAGATCAATGGCTTTTGTATCGGTGGCGGTCTCGCGATTGCCATGCGTGCCGACTTGCGAATTGCCAGCGAAAACAGTTCGTTCGGCATTCCCGCGGCCAAACTCGGCATTGCCTACAGTCCAGAATCAGTCGAGCAGTTGATCTCGTTAATTGGCCCTGCAAGGGCGCGCATGATGCTTTACACAGCCGAAAAGTTCGATGCGATCGAAGCCGAACACATCGGTTTGATCAACAAGTGTGTGCCTGAGGTGGCGCTGGACGAGACTGTGCGTGAGTTGGCAGAGACCATTGCCGGCAACGCGCCTCTGTCAGTCTCAGCATCACGACACGCGATCACCGAACTTAGCAAATCCGCAGCGGAACGTGATATTGACGCCATCAAAGCAGCCGTTGCGCGCTGCTATGACAGCGAAGATTATCGCGAGGGCCGTGCGGCATTTAAAGAAAAAAGATCACCGAAATTTGTCGGGCGGTGACGGTTCAACTCAGTTCGCTTTGGCAATTTCCGTGAGACGCTCGTGCACCAGATCAGCAACTTCGATCGTGCCTCGTGCCAGCACTTCACGCCGAACTGCTGCTGACCGGTCGAATGGCATGCGGACCGGCGGGCCACCTTTTATCGGACGTGCCGCGCGCACAGCGTCAGCATATTCAGTCACTGCCGCCCGAAACTCCGCTTCAGGCATCATGATCTCGGGCTTGATTGCGAGTATGACAAGGCCGAACCCCGCCAGATCCGGTGGCATAACGGGCGAACCCGCGAACGCGCCAAGAAGCTGAACAACGTGCGCGAGACCAGAGCCCTTGTGCCCCCCCCAGGGTGCAAAGGCGCCGCCCATGGCCGCATCGGGATCAGTGGTTGGATTGCCATCAGCATCAAACGCCCGGCCTTCTGGAATCGTCACGCCTAGGCGTTTTGCGAGCATCACTTCAGCATGCATAATCGAAGATGTGCCGATATCCCAAATGATCGGATCACCATCACTTGGGAAACCGAAGCAAATCGGGTTAGTGCCGAAGCGGCCATCAACGGCACCATGCGGCGCAACCCAGGGAGAAGCATTCGAGGCAATGAAGCTGAGGAGGCCTTCGGCAGCCATCATCTCAGCGAAGTTCGACAGCATGCCCGTGTACCAAGTTTCATTAGCACCAACGAAAGCAAGGCCGGTTATCTTTGCCTTCGCAATCGCGATATCCGTGGCTTCCTTCGCAACAACATAGCCAATGTTGTCATGTCCACATAACCGCGCTGATACGGGTGTTTCGTGCAGCAACTCAATGTCACGTTTCGGCGGACCAGTGCGTTGCAAGCGCTCGGCAATGCTCACCATCCGCGCCAGACCACCGTAATGAATTCCACGCAGCTCGCAGTCGATGATGTGATCGGCGGTGATTGCCGCCGGTTCGGCCGCGTAGCCGTGCGCCAACATGACTTGCACAACGAGCGCGCGGGCATCCTCGATCGCAATCTGCATAGTTGGGTCTCCGTTAATCCGTATTACTAAATAGTCAGAACGGTCATGCCTGTTGTCGCCCGCGCTTCCAAAGCCTTGTGCGCCGACGCCGCTTCGGCCAGCGGCCATTGCTGACGTACCGGAACCTTTATTGCGCCGGATGCAATGAGACCGACAAGTTCGCCGGCACGTTCCAAGAGCTCGGCTCGCGAGCGCGTAAACCAGGCAAGCCCGGCGCTCGTGACATAAAGAGAACCACGTGGATTGAGTTCAAATAGATTGAACGGCGGCGTCGGCCCGGATGCCGTACCGAACGAAACCAGCGTGCCGCGAACCATCAGGCTATCAAGCGACGCTTCAAAGGTGTCCTTACCAACCGCATCAAAAACCACTGGCACACCTTCGCCACCAGTCAACGCACGCACCCGTGCAGCAACGTCTTCGCGACCATATTGGATGATGTGGTCGCAGCCGTGCGCGAGTGCCACCTCTGCTTTGGCTTCCGAGCCCACTGTCCCGATAACACGGGCACCAATCAACCGCGCCCATTGACAGAGCAACAGACCAACACCGCCGGCTGCAGCATGCACGAGGATCGTTTGCCCCTTCTGAACCGGGTACGCCCCGCGGATAAGATACTGTGCTGTAAGGCCTTTAAGTGTCATGCCGGCAGCCGTCACATTATCAATTTCGGCTGGCAACAAGATCAAAGCATCGGCGGGCACACAAGCGTACTCAGCGTATGTTCCGGGCTTCGCACCGTGGCCACCCATGACATAGGAGACGCGATCTCCCGGCTTCACATTCGTGACTTGATCACCGACACTTTCGATCGTTCCGGCACCTTCCATACCAAGTGTGAGCGGAATATCCGGTACGGGATAGCGCCCGGTCCGCTGGTGGAGATCGATGAAATTCACGCCCGCCGCACCGTTGCGAACCAATACTTCTACAGGTCCAGGCGTTACTGCTTCGACATCGTCAAGTCGCATTGCTTCGGGACCGCCGACCGCGTGAACACGAATAGCCTTCATTCTGATCAATCCATCATCTTGGTGCGCAACAGCTACCTTTTGTTTCTAATATTTAGTCTATAGGATTTTTTTACGGCTCCCCGACGTTTCAAGTGGGTAGCCTGAGATCGAGTTTGCCAGCTATAAGGTAGGTGACGGCCTTCAAGGTCTTGCTGTTTCGGTAGCCGCGCGCCTTGGCTTTTGCGGCCTGGACGAGAGAATTGATGCCCTCG
>CAJQQK010000070.1 GCA_905480435.1 uncultured Hyphomicrobiaceae bacterium
AGCCCTCGCGGGCGCGCTATAGAGCGCGTCCTTGACCGCCGCCCGTCACATCGACGGGGAATGCTCTGCCAACAGGATTAAGCAGAAAACCGACCACCCAAAAACACCTGATCCACCCACTCAATTCGTCGAGGAGCCTAACTATGTCGATACGTTTATGGCGCCGCCGGTACGCCGGCTGGGGCGCAGCTACTCGATGGATGAGATTGTAGCTGATCCGGAAGTGCGGGCTGCTGTGCGCAGCGTCAATATTGATATCGTCACGTTCGTTTCGGGCTCGGCTCGGATCTCATACAATCAGATCGATAAGTTGGAGGATCTTGCTGATGCGATCCATGCGACGTTGCGGCGCCGGCCTGACGAAGTGTTTCTGATTGCCGGGCACACTGATGCTGTGGGGCCATTTGGTGAGAACTTGGATTTGTCTGAGCGCCGCGCGGGCGCCGTGCAGGAGCTGTTGATTACAGAGTTTGGCGTGCCAGCGCGCAATCTCGAAGCTGTGGGTTATGGCGAGCAGTATCTCCGCGTCGACACGGATGAAGCGGATCGGCGTAATCGTCGGGTTGTGGTTCGCGCCGTTGGCTCTTTGCTTGCCAACAGGCGGTGATGGATTGACACTCGATGGTGTTGAGCGGCTAAAGCACGTCGCGTTTAATAGGAGCCACAAAATACCCGAAGATTGGGCGTTTTGTGGCTCATTGTGAATCCGTTACAACGCGACATGCTATACTGGGGGATGTTTGTTCGGTCCTTCAAACGGCTTCTACGGCCTGTCGCTGATCATTGGCAGGGTGCCCACCATTGGCTGGTGACGCTCGCCATCAGCGTTGTCGGGATGACCTATATTTACAGTGCTGCCTTGGTTCGGCTTCCTGAGTTGCCGGCCACGTTTGCGATTGCGTGCTGGGTTGGTGTCGGTGGTGGACTGCTGGTCTGGCAAATTACGGGAGCGATGCGGGCGATTAACGCCAACCTGGCGCCGCCGGTAGATGTCGCGTCGGTCTATGGCGGTTACATCACGATCGTGGTGGCGCTTGTGCTGGTTGGCGTGAAGATGATGGATGGTGTGACCAGTCATCTTCCAAAGCCTGAACCGATTGCGTTACTGTCGAGCGCTACATTCGATGTGAGTGTGGACCGTGCGAGCCGGTCAATCTCGATCAAGGGCGAGATCAACTATGGCGTCAGTGCCGCGTTGGGAGGTGCCTTGAAGCGATATCCAGATGCCCAGCGCGTTGTGTTGCAAAGTACAGGCGGACAGATATTTGCGGCGCGTACGATTGCGCGCCAAATTGGGCAGCATGCGCTTGATACACACGTAAACGGCGATTGCTTTTCGGCGTGTACGATCGTGTTTATGGGGGGCGCGAAGCGGACGTTGGGGCTGAAGGGACAGCTTGGCTTTCATCGATATGCGGGTACTAATCCATTGGCCGTGCAGACAGTGGATCCAGTTGATGAGCAACAAAAGGATCTCGATTTTTTCCGGAAAAGAGGCGTTGCGCCAACGTTTTTGAAAGAGATTTTTCAGGCTGGGCATCGCGAGATCTGGCGGCCTGATCATAAGGCATTGTTGGCGGCTTCGGTGATTACAGCTGTGCCGCAATGACGGGCTGGTGGGCGATGATTCTCTTGACCGTGTGCCCGAACACATGCACCAACAACCCATGATGGACGAGAATTCAGATCAGCGCATCGTGGCGCCGGGCGAACGCGAGATTGAAGGCGCCGAAGGCTCGATCCGGCCGCAGTCGCTTGATGATTTCATCGGCCAGCAGCAGGCGCGTGCCAACCTGCGCGTCTTTATCCAGGCAGCCAAAGGGCGCGGTGATGCGCTCGATCATGTGTTGTTTGCCGGACCACCAGGTCTTGGCAAGACGACGCTTGCGCAGATCATGGCCAAGGAATTGGGCGTTGGGTTTCGAGCGACATCAGGGCCAGTGATTTCAAAGGCCGGTGATCTGGCAGCGCTGCTGACCAATCTCGAAGATCGTGATGTGTTGTTTATCGACGAAATCCACCGGCTGAGCCCGGCGGTTGAGGAAATTCTCTATCCGGCGATGGAAGACTTCCAGCTTGACCTCATTATCGGCGAGGGACCGGCTGCGCGTTCGGTGCGGATTGATCTTGCTAAGTTTACGTTGGTGGCGGCGACAACGCGTGTTGGATTGCTGACGACGCCGTTGCGTGATCGCTTTGGGATTCCGATACGGCTCAATTTTTATACGGATGCGGAACTTCAGTTGGTGGTTGAGCGCGGCGCGCGTGTTTTAGGTGCGCCGATGCAACCTGATGGTGCGCATGAGATTGCACGACGTGCGCGGGGGACACCGCGTGTTGCCGGCCGTTTGTTGCGCCGCGTGCGAGACTTCGCGTCCGTCGATGGTTCGCCGGCGATTACGGCCGCAGTTGCCGATCGGGCGCTCGAAATGCTTGAGGTCGATAAGGAAGGTCTCGACGCGTTGGATCATCGTTATCTCAACTGCATTGCAATCAACTATGATGGTGGGCCGGTCGGCATCGAGACAATTTCGGCGGCATTATCCGAGCCACGTGATGCGATTGAAGAATTGGTCGAGCCTTATTTGTTGCAGAAAGGCTTTGTCAGCCGGACGCCACGTGGCCGGGTGATGACGCTGAAGGCGTATCGGCATTTGGGCATGTCCGGGCCGTCGCGATCGTCTGCGATTTCGCAGATCGGGCTGTTTGAGGAAGAAGATCCGGAAGGTGAAGTCGGGTCCGAGAGTGAGGCTGGGCTTGGTTAGCATTGCGGCTACCTGCGGCAATTGCCTGTTTTGTTCATGAATTTGTTGGCGTTGTTAGCTTGGAGAGGATGAGGCGGAATAGCCTTATCAACGTTTATGATTTTGCCCGCTTTTCTGGAGCTTGACGCCGTGGCGCAGATTATTACACGGCGCCAGTTTCTGACGACCGTAGCGGGGTTGGCTGCAACGGGTGCGATGCTTGGTGGTTATGCGTTCGCGATTGAGCCTTATCGGCTGTATTTTCCGCGCTATCGTTTGACGCCCGCGAATTGGCCGGCGGGGCTGAAACTCAAAATCGCAGCGATTGCTGATTTGCATACCTGCCATCCCTGGATGACGGCTCAACGCGTGCGCTCGATCGTGCATTCGGTGAACGCGCAGAAGCCGGATATTGTCGTGTTGCTCGGTGATTTCATCGCAACGCATCGGTTCGTATCGGAAGCCGAGGATAAAGCCGCGTGGACGGCGGCATTGGCGGAACTAGAGGCGCCACTCGGTGTGCATGCTGTGCAGGGCAATCACGATTGGTGGGAGTCTAAGGAAGTTCAGCGCAAGTTGGCAGGGCCGACACCGGTGGCACGCGCGCTGGAAGCAGTTGGTATACCGGTTTATGAGAACAAGGCCGTGCGTATCGAAAAAGACGGCAAAGCGTTCTGGTTGGCGGGGCTTGGTGATCAGTGGGCTTTTTATCGAAGCCGCGATCTGGAAAAGCGGTGGCGGTCGTTCGGTTATGAAGGCGTTGATGACCTTGAGGGCACGCTCGCGCAGGTGACGGACGATGCGCCGGTGATCATGATGGCGCATGAGCCGGATGTGTTTGATCGGATGCCGCGCCGCGTGTCGTTGACAATGTCGGGCCATACGCATGGCGGTCAAGTTCAGTTTATGGGGATCGCGCCGGTGGTGCCGTCGCGGTTTGGCCGGCGCTATGTTTACGGGCATGTGCAAGAGGCAGAGCGCGATCTGATTGTTTCTGGTGGGCTTGGCTGCAGTGGGTTGCCAATACGGTTTGGGCGTCCGCCTGAGGTTCCGATTATCGAATTGGGCTGAATTGTAAGGGATATGCTGTGGCGCAGATGCCGGAGAATTGGCCTGATCTTGCCGGACGCCTGATTGTTGCCGAGGATGGATCGCAGACGCATCGATTGGCCGTGCGGGTCTATTTCGAGGACACAGACTTTTCCGGCGTTGTCTATCACGCGACGTATTTGCGCTGGTGTGAGCGCGGGCGTTCCGATTTTCTGCGGCTGCTGGGCAATGACCATCAGGCGCTGCTTGAAGGCCAAGGCGGCGTGCCGGCGGCTTTCGTGGTGCGACGGATGAACCTGGATTTCAAGCGACCCGCGCGGATTGACGATGTGTTGGAAGTGACGACGGCGCTGCATGAGATGTCAGCTGCTGTGCTGAAGCTCGATCAAACCATTGCGCGCGATGGAGTTGTGCTGTTTGGCGCGCGCGTTGAAGTTGTTCTGGTTTCGCTTGAAGGTAAGCCGCAGCGGCTGTCGCAACGCTTGCGCGACGTATTTGCGCCAAACGGGTGACACTTAGCAGCGCTATGCACTATCGCTGATGAGAACATTGAGCTTCGTTTCCGGTGTGTGCTCAAGTTGAGAATTTGAGTCCTAGTTTAAACATATTAGATCGCAAAAAGTCGGACGGCCTGCGTTTCGAGTTCTATGGGGCCAAGTTTTTAAGGGGACAGCATGAACGAGATTGTGGGCGGCGCGCTGGCATCGAAGGCGGGCGGCATGTCGTTCCTTGACCTGTTTTTGCAGGCGCACATTGTGGTGCAGGCGGTGATGGTCGGATTGCTGCTGGCGTCGGTGATGAGCTGGGCGATTGTGATCGAAAAGTCGTTTGCCTTTCGCCGGGCACGCCGCGAAGCCGACTCGTTTGAAAGTCTGTTCTGGTCGGGTCAGTCGCTGGAAGAGCTTTATTCCGGGCTGTCGCGCGAAGAAAATATTTCGATGGCAGCGCTGTTTGTTGCAGCAATGCGCGAGTGGAAACGTTCGGTTGAAAGCAGCACGCGGGCGCTGGGTGGCATTCAATTGCGCGTCGAAAAAGTGATGGATGTGACCATCAGCCGTGAGATGGAACGCCTTGAGCGGCGGCTGTTGTTTCTCGCAACGGTTGGCTCGACGGCACCGTTTGTGGGGCTGTTTGGCACAGTATGGGGCATCATGAACGCTTTTCAGGCGATCGCCGTTTCAAAGAACACGTCGCTAGCTGTCGTGGCGCCCGGTATCGCGGAAGCGCTGTTGGCAACAGCGATCGGCCTTGTTGCGGCCATTCCAGCGGTGATCTTCTACAACAAGTATTCTGCTGACGCAGCGCGACTCGGACAGCGTCTCGAAGCGTTTGCCGATGAATTCGCGGCGATTGTCTCGCGCCAGATTGATAGCAACTCGGGGAGCTAGATTCTGATGGGGCAAGCAATGATGTGCCAAATAATATGGGCCAATTGACATGGGTATGAGCACGCGATCGGGTGGGGGCGGGCGCAAGAGTCGGCGCCATCGTGGCGGTAGCCATATGCCGATGAGCGAAATCAACGTGACGCCGTTCGTCGACGTGATGCTGGTGCTGCTGATTATCTTTATGGTAGCGGCGCCGCTGCTGACAAATGGTGTGCCGCTGGAGCTGCCGGCTGCCAAGGGCAAGCAATTGCAGGCCCAGAAAAGCGAACCGATCGTGGTTTCTGTCGGCAAAGATGGTCAGATTTATCTGGGTGATGAGCAGGAAAGAACCATGACGCTCGATGCCCTGGCGCCAAAGCTGCAGGCGATTGCCAAGGCCCGCGGCAGTACCGATCAGCCAGTGTTCGTGCGTTTCGACAAGAGCGTGCCCTATGGTACCGTTGCCCGTGTGATGGCGCAGATACGCGAAGCGGGTTTTCGGAAGTTGTCACTCGTGACGCAGGTTAAAGCCGGAGGATAGGCAAACCGCTGTGTACGTCGGGATCACATTATCGCTGACCGCGCACGTTTTGCTGCTGGGCTGGGCGCTGGTCAACTTTCAAGCGACGCCGCCGCTCAAGATTGCTGAGCCGGAGCCGGTTGAAGTGGCGTTGATCACGCCGGATGATCTGGTGCGCCTGACCAAAGGTGATCGGTCGTCGAAGAACCTGAAGACGCGGTTCTCGAAGCAGACCGAGGATACACCTGTTAAACGCCAAGCGAAGAAGCCGATTATCAAGACGGTGCAGCCGCCGGCTGGAGCTGAGCCACCGAGCCCGAAAACAGATGATATCGCAAAGAAGCTCGCGACGCTGCAGCCGCCGAAGCCGAAGGCGCCCACGTTAGAAGAGCTTGCAGCGAAAGCTGCGGCGGAAGCTGCCAAAGAAGCGGCTGCTGCAAAGTTGAAGGCGGCGGAGAAAGCGGTGGCCGAGCTGGCGCTCAAGAAAGCGGCCGACGAAGCCAAAAAGAAGAAAGCTGAGGCGGACAAAAAGAAGCGCAAGAAAGCCGAAGCTGAAAAGAAGCGTAAAGCGGCTGAGGCCAAACGGAAGAAGGCCGCAGAAAAGAAGAAAAAACTTGCCAAGAAGCGTGCCAAGGAACGCAAGCGGAAGCTTGCTGAAAAACGGCGGCGTGAGCGCCAGGCCAAGAAATTTGATAGCGGCAAGATTTCGGCGCTGTTGAACAAGATCCCAGATGCGAAGGCGCCGACAGCTGGCGGTCAAGCCCCGAACGCGGACAGAAAACTGCCAAAAGGCCCGCAGGCTGGTGCGCCTGAAGGCAAGGATACGCGACTGACCGCGAGCCAGGTCTCTTTGCTGGGGGCGATCATGAAGCGTGAAGTTGCGCGTTGCTGGAACATCAACAGCGGCCTTGAGGGCATTGACCGGATCGTTGTTGAGGTTGAGATCAAGCTGAAACCTGATGGTCGGCTCAAAGACCAGCCCAGGGTTGTGAGCCGTGGCCGTGGCGCGTTATTTCAGGATGCCGCGAATAATGCTATGCGGGCGCTGGTGCAATGCGAACCCTACAATCTACCGAAGCAGTTCTACAAGGGCGGATGGGACCATATGGTGGTCACGTTTGACCCGCAGAAGATGTTCTGAGCTGTTAGGCCAAGCGGTTCTTTTGACACGTATTTTTCGGCACGTACAACGAGGCAAGGCAAGATGCGCGACGCGCGAGCTGACGCAAACCGACCTGAGCAACATGATACCGAACGTTTGGGCCTTGATTGTGTGGAGCTGACCCGTCGGCAAGCGCTGGGCGCGGGACTGGGGGCTGCGGCACTCGGTGGGGCTGGTCTTTTGGGGAGCAGTTCGCTTGTGCCCGCCAACGCGCAGACGCGCGTTACCGTCGATGAAGCCAATTTACGACCGCGCCCCATCGCGATTCCCGCGTTTATGGGTGATGATCCGCGGCTTGCCAAAGCGATATCTGACATCGTTCAGGCTAATCTGGAGCGCTCTGGACTGTTTCGGCCACTCGAACAGACAGCGTTTATTGAGCAGATCAACAGTTTGAAGACGGCGCCGCGATTTGCTGATTGGCGTGCGGTTGGCGCTGAAGCGCTGGTGGTCGGTAAAACAACCCGGCTGAAAGATGGACGTTTCCGTGCAGAGTTCCGGCTTTGGGATGTTGTCCTTGGCAAATCGTTGACTGCGCAGCATTTTGCGACCAGCCCGCAAGGGTGGCGGCGACTTGGGCACATCATTGCAGACCAGATCTATGAGAAACTGACGCTTGAAAAGGGCTATTTTGATTCACGGATCGTCTTCATTGATGAGACCGGGCCAAAGGATCGGCGGCAGAAGCGGCTCGCAATTATGGACCAGGATGGTCATAACGTCCGCTTACTGAGTAGCGGTCGCGATCTCGTACTCACACCGCGCTTCAGCCCCCATAGTCAGAAGATTACGTATATGTCGTACGTGAACGGGCAACCGCGCGTGCAGATGATGGATCTGGCAACGGGCCAGCGCCAGATCGTCGGCGACTTCCCGGGCATGACGTTTGCGCCTCGATTTGCGCCGGATGGCAGCCGAATCGTCATGAGCCTGCAGCAGGGCGGCGCTTCGAGCCTGGTGGAGCTGGATTTGCGTTCGCGCAAAACGCGGCAGCTGACGCAGGCGAATTCGATCGATACCGGACCTTGCTACGCGCCGGATGGCCGCCAGATAGTGTTCGAATCAGACCGTGAAGGCACCCAGCAGCTTTATTCGATGAGCTCCAATGGGGCGGCCCAGGCTCGAATCAGTAACGGGCCTGGCCGATACTCGACGCCGGTCTGGTCGCCTAGGGGAGATTACATCGCTTTTACCAAGCAATATTCCGGGCGATTCTTGATTGGCGTAATGAAGCCGGATGGCAGTGGAGAGCGAATCTTAACAGAGGGTTTTCATAATGAAGGTCCGACGTGGGCGCCCAATGGCCGGGTGTTGATGTTCTTCCGAGAGCTTCCGGGCGCGCAAGGTGGTCCGAGCATCTATTCTATTGATTTAACAGGATATAATGAGCGCCGCGTGCCAACGCCGGCATTTGCGTCAGACCCTGCCTGGTCGCCGCTGTTAGGTTGAGTTAGACGATAACTTTAACTCGAAGTGATTTCTAATTTAAAACCTGTAATGCATTGTTGTATTTATAAATTTTTTGTTTTTAAGGCGACGCGCGACAATACTTTTGAGGCTGCAAGTCGACGTATCTGATGCAAGAGTGCCAGTGTGACATCGGTATTTCGAGTCGTGATATTTTCGCATCAAGGATGTTGGATTCAAGTTCACGAGGTTTGTCTGTGATTGAAACCTGCGCTCATCACCAGTACGCAAATGATGGTAATAGCTGAACACGTCTCACAGCCGTTGACTTTGGTTGGGGGGGACGGAAATGTCTGATGTTCAGCATACCTTGGACACTATAGGAGAGAAGACCATGAAGAGCACTATTGTTCTTGCTACGGTTATTGCTGCAGTTGCTCTGGGGGCATGCCGCAAAGAAGTACGTCACGAGCCAATGAAGCTTGGTGCAGACGTTCAAGTTGAACGCGTTGCTCAATAAGCTGCCGTGAACCCCGTTTGCTCGGGGCCACGTTTGTCTCTTCGAAGACCGCTCTGCCGCATTGCGTCAGGCGGTTTTCGTTTTTCTGGGCATCACTCAGCAGTGGCCATTGGTGATTTCCGGCTTATGTGTTTGAAGTGAGTACCGCAAATTGGGAATCGTTGGACAATCCGGCGCCATATTTTGCGCAGACAAAGAGTTCGGTAGGGATCGGATAAGCAACATCGAAGATGAGCTGGAGACGGCTTCAAGAGTGTTGTTTTGACAATGATTGACCGACGGGATGTTCAGTATGACAAATCGCAACCGTATGCGCGCCGCTTTGAAATTCTCGACAACGGCTATGCTTGTCTTGAGCCTCGGCGTGGTATTAGCCGCTTGCTCATCGACTTCCAAAAACCTTGATGCAGACAGCTCGCGTCTGGCGGCAGGTCGCAATGGGCCGCCGGCTAAGCCTGGCACACGCCGTGACTTTTCGCAGAACGTTGGCGATATTGTTTACTTCACGACGGCCAGCACCGATCTGACACCTGAAGCGGAACAGACGCTGACCAAGCAAGCCAAATGGCTTGGCCAGTATCCCAAATATACGATTACCATTGAAGGCCATGCGGATGAGCGTGGCACGCGCGAATACAATATTGCGCTGGGTGCGCGGCGTGCGCAGTCGGTGCGCAACTTCCTGTCGCGCAGTGGTATTGATGCGAGACGCGTGCGGACGATTTCATTCGGTAAAGAGCGTCCGGTGGCGGTGTGTAACGACATCTCGTGCTGGTCACAGAATCGGCGGGCACAGACTATCCTGAATAACCGTGGCGGCGCGTCTTAAACGCGGCCTAAATGTGGCACCCGCCGGTTGGCTATCACCTTATAAATCCACAGCTTTTCCACAGCGTCTGAGACCGTGACCACTTCGTGGCGGCGGTAACAAAGTTCTGCCTTAGTGTGGTCTAATAGTTACCCCGAAGCGAATTGCGAAGGGGGCTCACATGTTTCTGCGCGAGGGATCGCAGGTACGGGCAACGTCATTTGCACTCATCGGTGTAACGCTATCGGGCTTGGTGTTGGGGGCAGGTCCTCTGGCAGCCGAGAACGGGCTGCGCGGTGGTGCACTGAGTGTGGAGTTGCCACGCGAAATTCTGCCATGGAGACGTGGCATCGAAGGGCAGGCGTACGCGCTGCTTGCAGCGGCCCGGCAGTCACGACGGGCTGGCGATAATTTTGCGGCCGAACGGCAATTTCGCGATCTCGTACGGAAGTTTACCCGGACGCATGCAGCGGCCGAAGGTAAGCGTGAATTGGCGATGATGCGCGGCCTTGTGCGGGGTAATGGGGCTTTTGGTCGTCGGGGTCTAGGTGTGCCGCCTGGCCGTTATGTGAACCCGAACGGGCGCGCTTCGAAACTGGATCCTGTTGCGGGTTGGGAAACAACCGTTAAGCCGGATGCGGAGAACATTCGCGAGGCGCTTATTGAGGCTGCCGGGGATCGGGTGTTTTTCAAGCAAGGCTCGACCAGGCTCAATGTGCCGGCTCGGGCTATTCTGAAAAAACAGGCGCGTTGGCTGAAAACACAACCGAAAATACGGGCACGTATCGCAGGGCACGCCGACGATAGTAGCTCGGCTGCAAGCAACATGCGGCTGTCGCATGACCGTGCGGTCGCCGTGCGCCGGCAGTTGATTCGTTATGGTGTTCCGGCGAAACGGTTGCGGGTGTTCAGTCACGGTAAATCGAAGCCGATCGCGATATGCACGGTCAGAACATGTTCGGCGCAAAACCGGCGGGTGGTGACCGAGATACGGTTGATGCGACAGTTTTCGGCCGCGGACTGACTGAGCTTGTCTTTTCCGATTGATGTGGGCGACTGATTGGTGAGGCTTACTCGCCACGGCGGGAAAGGTGCGCGGACCTGTTGGTTGCGTTGCTTGCCATGGTGTTGGATAGATGATGCCTCGATATGTGTACCGGACAATTGAAGCAGAGCCCATTTGATGCGATTGCGACACCTGCTGCCAATGCTGCGCGGATTTATTGCCGCTTGTTTGCTGAGCTTGATGCCGGTGAGCGGGCATGCCCAATCATCGGGTACGGCTGCGCCGGTTGCTGATCAGGCAGCAGCCCTCGAGGATCGACTGATCGACCTGCAAGTGCAGATTGCGACGGTTCGATCGCTGGCGCGAAGTGTGGCACCAGTTGCGACAGCTGTTGCGCCTGGGCGGCCTTTTCAGGCGATATCATCGGGCGCTGGTGGTGCGCAACGGATTGAGACACTTGAGGCAGAGGTTCGATCGCTCTCCGGGCAGATCAAGCAGTTGACGGGCACGGCGTCGCTGATCTTGCCGGCAGCAACGCATGCGCTTGCGCCGGCGCCTGATAACAGACCACAGCGGCAGGGCCAGCAGGCATCAGCCAATATCGCGGGTGGTGGATCACAACGTGTGCCGCAGGCCTCAGCCGGTGGGGGTTGGGCTGGTTCAACGACAGTGACGTCGGGCGCGGTATTGCCCAGGGATGATCAACGGGTTGCGCCATCGGTGGGTGAGATTCTGCCTGGCACTGTTTATCCGGGCTACAATCAGGCGGTGCCAGGACAACCGCTGCAAGAGCGACCGGCGGCGCCTGGCAATACGGTTGCCGGTTGGGCTAAACCACAGCCACCAGCAGGCGCTGCGCCTTCGGTCGGTTCGGAGACTGCCGAGACGGAGTATCAGACGGCGTATGGATATCTGTTGCAGCAGGATTACGGGGCGGCGCAAACCGCGTTCAAGGAGTTTCTCGCGCGCCATCCGAAAACGGCTCTGGCTGGTAACGCGCAATACTGGATTGGGGAAACGCATTATGCACGCGGTGCGTATAAGAATGCAGCGGTTGCGTTCCTGAAAGGCTATGAGACATACGGCGACGGCAACAAGGGTGTGGACAGCCTGCTGAAGCTTGGGATGTCACTGGGCAAGCTGCGTCAGACAGCGGCTGCGTGTTCGTCCCTGCGCGAACTTGGTAGTCGTTACCGGAATGCACCGCAGACAACACTGGCGCGTGCCAAGACCGAAATGAGCCGGTTGCGTTGCAAGTAGTCTCACGTCGCTTCAAGTCGCTGCCGCACAAAATTAAGGCCGAGATGGCCAATCTAGATGCCAGACCAATTGTTGCAACCGAGCTGGAGCCTCTTTTTGGGGGGCTGACGGATTTCGGGCGGATATACCTGGCGGTCTCTGGTGGGGCTGATAGCACGGCGCTGATGCACTTGGTGGCGGCCTGGCTTGAAGCTGGCTGGCCGAAGAATGGTGGCGGTCTGAGGCCCGATGTGTGTGTGTTGACGGTTGACCACGGGTTGCGCCCGGAAGCGGCAGCTGAGGCGGAAGGGGTCGTGGCTGCGGCTGACAGCCTGGGGTTGCGCGCTGAAATTCTTTGCTGGCAAGGCGCGAAGCCCAAAACTGGCTTGCAGGAAGCGGCGCGTGCGGCACGGTATGAGGTGATGCTTGGACACATCCGGCAGGCGGTTGGTGATCCGGCTGAGGCGGTGCTGGTTACCGGACATCATCGGGATGATACGGCTGAAACGCTGCTGATGCGATTGGCACGTGGGGCCGGCGTTGACGGTTTGGCGAGCATTCAAGCGCATGGCTATCGGGAAGAGCTCGCGATTTTGAGGCCGCTGCTGGATACGCCTAAATCGCGTTTGCAGGCGACGCTGAATGTGGCAGGGGCCAGCTGGATTGAGGATCCAAGCAATCAGAACCTGATGTTTGAGCGGGTGCAGCTGCGAGCGGCCGAGGCTGCACGGGCCGAGCTTGGGCTTGATGATGCAGCATTGGCCTTGACGGCGCGACGGATGGCGCGGGCACGACGTGCGCTTGATACGATGACTGCGGACTGGTTGGCGCCAAGTTTGCGGGAGCCGCTGCTGGCGCGCAGTGGCATCTATGTTTGGCGAGGGTTAGCCGGGAGTATTCCGGATGAAATCGCGATTCGTGCCCTGATGCGCCTGCTGCCAGCGATTGGTGGGATTGATCTGCCTCCCCGGTTGTTACGGACTGAGCGGCTCTGGGATGATATGCAACATGGTGACTTTGCTGGCGCAACGCTGTGCAATTGTGTCGTCAGGCCGGGCAAAGAGGCCGACATGATTATTTATCGTGAGCCGGAACGAGGCAGTTTGCCAGAAATTGATACAGAGCCTGGCCGGGCACTGGTCTGGGATAATCGTTTCGAGGTCAAGACGAATGAGAGCGTGCGTGTGCGACCGTTGACCCTTCAAGACCTTGCTAAGTTCGAATTTGATGCACGAGCAAACCGAATGTCCTATCCAGTGGATGCGTTGCGGGCGACGCCAGTTTTTGCAGATGGAGACGGCTTATTGGCCATTCCGGCACTAAATATGCATCGAGATGGCCCGAAGGCTTTGGCTGCCGAGCAATTGACCTGCCGCTTTATAGTGGAACGGATCAATGATCAGTTCGCAGCCAAAGCCCCTTAGACCAGGAATGTATCCTTCTTTAACGTATTGATATGGCTAACCAATGCGTGGCGGAAGCCGTCAGGACAGAATTAATGGTTTGTGGAATAGACAGAAATTGGTTGGGCAGTAGCTGCGATCTATCGTGCCAACAACGAAATGCTTTGTCGGCATGATCTTGGCAAAGTTTGTGCGGATACTTATCTTACCAACAACAGCGCTATCTGTGCGCAGTAAGCGCATTTATGGACACGAACAACCACATCGTCTTACAAGCTACCTAAAGCTTGGCAAGTTATGGCCTAGAGCATGGCCAGCGTGATCGATCCGCTGCAATGGACTGCAGCGCCAGGGCGAGGCCCGAAGGGAAATTCATGAATTCCAATTTCCGCAATTTTGCGATTTGGGTGATCATCATTCTATTGCTGGTCGCGTTGTTCAATCTGTTCAAAAATCCGACATCTGACGGCCACCAGGCGAACCAGATGCCGTATTCCGGCTTCCTGGACGCGGTGGAGTCGAAGACCGTTCGTAACGTTAAGATTAAAGGCCGCCGCCTGACGGGTACGCTGCAAAACGGTTCGAACTTTACGACCTATGCGCCGGATGACCCCAATCTGGTCGCGAACCTGCGTAAATCGGGCGTGACAATCCAGGCGAGCCCGACCGAAGACGAAGTGCCATCAATCCTTGGCATGCTGGTCTCGTGGTTCCCGATGCTGCTGCTGATCGCGGTGTGGATCTTCTTTATGCGCCAGATGCAGTCTGGCTCCGGCCGCGCGATGGGCTTTGGCAAATCGAAAGCCAAGCTGCTGACCGAGCTCCATGGCCGGGTGACGTTTGATGACGTCGCAGGGGTTGATGAAGCGAAATATGATCTCCAGGAAATTGTTGAGTTTCTGCGTGATCCGCAGAAATTCCAACGCCTTGGTGGTCGCATTCCTCGTGGTGCTTTGCTGGTCGGCCCGCCGGGTACTGGTAAGACGCTGCTAGCACGGGCAATTGCCGGTGAGGCGAACGTGCCGTTCTTTACGATTTCAGGCTCTGACTTCGTTGAAATGTTTGTTGGTGTCGGCGCGAGCCGCGTCCGCGATATGTTCGAACAGGCCAAGAAGAACTCACCGTGCATCATCTTTATCGACGAAATTGATGCTGTTGGTCGCCATCGTGGCGCGGGCCTTGGTGGTGGCAATGATGAGCGCGAACAGACGCTCAACCAGTTGCTTGTCGAGATGGATGGCTTTGAAGCGAACGAAGGCGTTATTCTGATCGCGGCGACGAACCGGCCGGACGTGCTGGATCCAGCGTTGCTGCGGCCGGGACGTTTTGACCGCCAGATCGTTGTACCTAATCCGGATGTTGTGGGCCGCGAGAAGATCCTGCGTGTTCATATGCGCAAGGTGCCGGTTGCGCCGGATGTCGATCCAAAAGTTTTGGCACGTGGTACGCCGGGCTTCTCTGGTGCTGATCTCGCCAACCTTGTGAACGAAGCGGCACTGTTGGCGGCCCGACGCAACAAGCGGATGGTGACGCAGAGTGAGTTCGAAGACGCCAAAGACAAAGTCATGATGGGTGCTGAGCGCAAATCGATGATTATGACCGAGGAAGAAAAGAAAGCGACAGCGGTTCATGAAGCCGGTCATGCTGTGGTCAACGTGCTGGTTGAGGAAAACGATCCACTGCACAAGGTGACGATCATTCCACGTGGACGCGCGCTTGGCGTGACGATGAGCCTGCCGGAACGCGACAAGCTCAGCTATTCGAAGAAGTGGTGCGAAGCGCGCCTTGCGATGACGTTCGGCGGCCGTGTCGCTGAGCAGATCGCATACGGCAAGGAGCACCTCAACACGGGCGCTTCCAGCGACATTACGCAGGCAACGAACATTGCCCGCTCGATGGTCACGGAATGGGGCATGAGCGAAAAACTTGGACCACTGCTTTACAGTGAGAATCAGACGGAAGTGTTCCTTGGCCATTCGATTGGACAGCAAAAGAACATGTCAGAAGATACGGCGCGTCAGATCGACGAAGAGGTTCGCCGGATCGTGATGGAAGGTGAGAAGAAGGCGTGGGAAGTGCTTGGCGCCAACGTTGATAAGCTGAACGCTGTTGCCGATGCGCTGATGGAATTCGAAACGATCAGTGGTGAAGAAACGATGCTGGTCATGAATGGTGGCAAGATCGTTCGCAGCGAGGACGATGAGGATACCGGGCCGCTTGGATCGGCAGTGCCAAACGCTGGTATCTCCCGGCCACCGCGTGAGGAGCCGGATACAGGCGGCATGGAACCGCAGCCGACTTAAAGCGGGTCGCATAAATGCTCCACGCTTTAGGATCTTTTCTCTCTCACGGCTATTCCTCGCAAGAGCTCGGGCCTGTGAGGGCGCGGCGCAACGCGCCGGGTCGCATGCGCTCCCTTGGTGTGCTTCCGTTTAAGGCAGACAGTTTCTATGGCTGGTCATCGGATCATCTATTGCTAGAATCTCATTTGGCCGCATTTTAAGATGCGGCCAAAATTGTTTTCAGGAACTTTGCCATGCTGCGTGAGATCTATGTGCGTCCGCTGGGGCTTTACGCTGCGCAGGCGGGTGATGATGCCGAGGAGGTCTGGGGTGGTTTCCGGCTGGCCGAGGGCTGGTTGGATTTTTCTGCGGTCGAAGTGATTGAGCGCAACGGTGCGTCGGTTGATCGGCGGATCGCTGGCATTGGCGAGTTTCTTGAGCGCGACTGGGGCCGGCGAGCGCTGAATGCTGCCGATATGTTCGAGATGATCCGGCAGCCGCGCAAGCGAATCGCCGGGCTCGATGTTGGCCGGCCGCGCGTTATGGGCGTGGTGAATGTAACGCCGGATAGTTTTTCTGATGGCGGGCAACTCTTGGACAGCCAAGCTGCGATCGATCATGCGCGCCAGCTGGAAGATGCCGGTGCTGATATTCTCGACATTGGTGGTGAGTCGACCCGGCCGGGCGCGGATGCGGTGTCGCTGGATGAGGAACGCCAACGAGTGCTGCCGGTGATCGAGGCGCTTGCCGGCAAGGTGGACGCGTTGCTTTCGATCGATACGCGTAAGGCTGCGATGATGGACGAGGCGGTTGGGGCTGGCGCTGACATCGTCAATGACGTGTCAGCGTTGAGTTTTGACCCGGAAGCGCTTCAGACGGTGGCTGATCTCAATGTGCCGGTGATCCTGATGCATGCGCTGGGTGATCCCAAGACGATGCAGGATGATCCGGTTTATGACGACGTGTTGCTTGATGTGTTTGACTACCTCGAAGCGCGTGTCGAAGCGTGTTTGCGGGCTGGCATCTCGCGCGACAAGATGATGATCGATCCGGGCATCGGCTTTGGCAAGACGCTGGAGCATAATCTTGCGTTGCTGAGTGGGCTCAGCTTGTTTCACGGGCTTGGAGTGCCAGTGCTGGTTGGTGCCTCGCGTAAGAGGTTCGTCGGTACGATAACGGGTGTTGAGAACGCTGCTGAGCGGGTGGCCGGATCGATCGGGGCGGCGCTTGCAGCGGTTGGTCAGGGCGCGCAGATTTTGCGTGTGCATGATGTGGCCGAGACGAAGCAGGCACTGGCGGTCTGGCAGGCGGCAACGCAGGGCGTTGTCGGGTAGGACTGCCTACTCAGCTCTGTCAGCCGACGCGATCAATGCTTGTTCGGTTCTTCGGTGGTGCGTTCGGTTAGGAGATGGCTGAGGGCGTAAATGCCGTAACGGGCGCTCTTGGCAGGCATGCCGAGGGCTTCGAGGTTGGCTTCGATCGCGCCGAAATTCTGGACAAGCAGAGCAGCATCATAACCTTCGACGAGAAGTACGCTCTGGAAGCGCTGTTCCTCGGTGCCGGCGCGGGTCTGCTTTTCGGCTGTGTCGACATTGGTTATTTCTGGTCGGCAGAAGCCGAAGTGGGCCGCCGTGATGCCGGCGAGACCAGGAAGTGTCATCACAAAGTGATCAAGCGCCTCGAGTGTGGCAGCTGACAGGTCGGAGTCGCTGGCGGCTGTTTCAAAACGCATCAGAAGCGCGAAGCCGCCGTAGCCATCGCCGGATGTCGTGGCGAGCTCGCAGGCGCCGCGTGAAAAATTATGGAAACCCGGCGCCATTTCGCGCGTCCAAGGCGTCGGATTGTTGAGGCGTTCGAGATAGGCATCGCTGTTGAAAGTTGTCAGGCTTTCGCCCTCGTACATCATATAGCAGTGCTGCAGACGGCGATCTTCCGGGGCTGCGGGAGCAAGGCGTTCGTCGACAAGGTCATAGCGGCGGCCAGCGAGGAAACCCGGGATGCCGACGCGCTCGGGCATATGCTCTTCGGTGTGCCAGCGATACCAGTCTGATGCCATGTCGAGGCGGACGTTGCTCCAGATCGCCAGAAATGCGTGCATTGTGATGGGCATGAGCGGTCTCCTGGCAAAAGCTACAGTGGTGTTGCTGGGACAGGATATACGGTTTTGGGCTGCTCAGCCAGCGGCAGCGCGCCGATTTGCTATGCGTTTGCCGACAGCTGCGATGATGGCGGAACGTACGGCGTCGATGTCAACGTCGGCACCACGCAGTTCGGCTGGCAGGGCGATCTGTTGGGACCGTGCCATTTTGCGGAGGTTGTCGAGCGATGTGATGCCGGCGAGCTTGGCGCCAAGGCCTTCGGGGCCTTCACGTTGATAAATGGGTATGAGGCCGATTGCGTAGGGATCGAATGGCGTGTCGGCGTTTTCGGCTGTGGTGGATGGCTGTGGTTTCGATGGTTGCGTTGTGGGCGCGTCGATCGGTGCCGGATTGATGTCGACTGCAGGAACGGCATGATGCTTGGGCCGCCAGTCGCGCCAGGCGATATGCCGAAGGCGGACGCTGGTGAACGTTTTCGCACTATCCTTGCTAAGGCGGCGCGCAAGCGTGTCATCGACACCTGAGTAGCTCGCATAAAAGCGCCGCAGGAACAGCTCAAGGCCGATGCCGGATAGTTTCTTCGTTGTGCGCTTCATAGGCCGTCAACCTCTGACACGGTGTGAGATTACGCGCACCACTTGGTTCAAAACACTTGATCCATCACGACTTGAGTTCAAACTATGCTGTGATTCCGAGCTTTATCGCTAGCTCGTCGTGTAGCGCGCGCAGGGTTGGTGTTGCGGCGCCGAACTTGTCGTCCATCGACATCGGCTCCAGTAGGAAGTCAAAGGCGTCGGCAACATCAGGCATGGCGGGGACCTGGGTCGTCAGCATTGGATGGTCGTGCGCGATTTCGTCGACATAGATCGTATCGCGGCCACCGGGGCGGACGTAATTCGCGAGGCACGTGTAGCGCCGCTCGTCGTGGGCGATGTTCTGGACAGCATCGAACGACTGGCCCTCGATGATCGTCGAAATGCGGTTGACGGCAAAGGCTGATACCGCGTCCGGGCGAAACGGCACGACGACATGGTTGGCTAACTTCAAGGCAGCGTGGGTGGCGTTTGAGAGGCCGGGCGCGCAATCCATGATGACAATATCAGCTTGTCTGCGGGCAAAACTGAAGGCTGCGCGAAAATGCTCGGCGCACTTATTGCGGGCTTGCTGATAGGGCGTCTGATTGCGCGAATAAAAGGTGATCAGCTCGTCCTGCATGTCCTCAAAGTTGAGCGAACCGGGCAGGAGCGAGAGCGATGGCTTGGCGCCGCTGTCAGTTAGCACATCGCCGACACCTTCGATCATGTATTCTTTGATCTTGGTCTGCTCGATCGAATAGAGCCGGTCTTCGATGTAAGCTGCGACGTTCAATGATTTTTTCTGCGCTTCGATCCATTGTTCGCCGCCAAGTAGGATCAACGATGAGTTCGACTGCGCATCAAGGTCAATGAGCATGACCTTCTTGTTCGACCAGACCGCGAAAGCGTATGACAGCATGGTCGAAATAGTCGATTTGCCAACGCCGCCCTTGCGGTTGGAGATTGCCAGGAACAGAGCCATTCATGCCTCTCGTGTGTACAGCGTGACGTCATAACTCTCAGGGCAACACCCTGGGTGCAGCCTTGGCAGATTCCTCTCGGAGATACAATGTGGTGTCGCGATGTCTTGTGAGGGCGTGTCCCAGTCATCTCAACACAGTAATCTGACCACAGAAATCTGGCGGGGATATTTGATAGATACGGCGGATCATGCATTAAAAGACGGCGCGGCTGGCAAAGAGACACGAAAATGTTGGCACGCTGAATGCTTGGGCGCACCGAAGTACGGGGCCGATCAGAGGGTTAGATAGATATGGCACGCAGCTATTTCGGAACGGACGGCATCCGCGGTCTGGCGAATCGGCATCCGATGACGTCTGAGATGGCGTTGAAGGTTGGCATGGCGGCGGGCGCCGCGTTTGGCAGTGGGCAGGATTCGCATCGCCGCCGAGTCGTGATCGGCAAGGATACGCGGCTCTCTGGCTACATGATCGAATCGGCGTTGCTGTCGGGTTTTACCGCAGTTGGTTGCGAAGTGTTTCTGCTCGGGCCGATGCCAACACCGGCTGTTGCGATGCTGACGCGTTCGCTGCGCGCGGATATTGGTGTGATGATCTCGGCGTCACACAATCCCTACCACGATAACGGTATCAAGCTGTTCGATGCGGATGGCTATAAGTTGTCGGATGAGACGGAGATGCGGATCGAGGAACTGATCGATTCAGATACGAGCAGCTTGTACGTCGAGGCTGAGCAGATTGGTCGGGCGACGCGTGTTGAGAGTGCGCGGGAACGCTACATTGAATTTGCGAAACGGACGTTGCCGCGTAACTTGCAGCTTAGCGGCCTGCGGATTGTGATCGATTGCGCGAACGGTGCCGGCTATAAGGTCGCGCCGGCAGCACTTTGGGAACTTGGCGCGGAAGTGATTGAGATCGGCGTTGACCCGAACGGGCGCAACATCAATTTGGAGTGCGGTTCAACCGCGCCGGAAGCGCTGATTGAGAAGGTGCGCGAGACGCGAGCCGATATCGGTATCGCGCTTGATGGTGATGCTGACCGGGTGGTGATCGTTGATGAGCGCGGTTGCATTGTTGATGGCGATCAGCTGATGGCAGTGATCGGCGAGAGCTGGCACCGCAAAGGCAAGCTGGCGGCTGGCGGCGTGGTTGCAACGGTTATGTCAAACCTTGGGCTTGAGCGTTATCTGCAAGGGCTCGGACTGTCGCTGGCGCGGACGCCAGTTGGCGACAGGTACGTTGTTGAGCATATGCGTAAGCATGGCTTCAATGTTGGTGGTGAACAGTCCGGCCATATTGTGATGTCGGATTATGTGACGACGGGTGATGGCCTGGTTTCAGCATTACAAGTGCTTGCGGTGGTGGTGTCGACGGGGCGGCCGGTCAGCGAGGTGTGTCAGCGCTTTGAGCCGGTGCCGCAGCTGTTGACCAACGTGCGCTACAGTGAGGGCAAGCCGCTTGAGAATGCTGGCGTGCTGAAGGAGATTGATGCCGGCAAGAAAAAACTAGGCAAGACCGGACGTCTTGTGATCCGCCCTTCGGGAACGGAGCCGTTGATCCGTGTCATGGCGGAAGGCGATGACTCAGATCTGGTTGCCAAGGTGGTTGGTGATATTGCGGAAGCTGTGCGAGTTGCGGCAAGTGCGGCTTAGAGTTGTCGGCGGAGCGCGGCGGGAGTTTTGCCCGCCGCAAGAATAGTTAACTCATCGGAATATTTTTGGACGTGAAAGACGCCGGATATCGCATGAAGAATGCGATTCCGGGGACGCGATGTTTTGCGGCTGGTAGCCCTTGGCGAGAGCCGAGCGCGTAAAGATGCGCTTTGATTAAGCGACTTTTAATTTTTCTCAACGATAGTCCCATACTGAAACAATGTGGTGTGTCTTCCAGTCAGTTCGTTGACGTTGCGGGCAACACGACAAGCACCCAGGCGACAGCTGAGTTGCTGCTAACTGGTACGAATGAGTATGTTGTGAGGTTGCGTTCGAAACAACCTCCGGCCGTGTTCAGGTCATGCGTTGAGCGAGTTTAGCTCTTAAGGCACGTCGCGTTTAATCGGATCCTTAAATCACCCGAAGATTGGGTGTTTTAAGGCGCATTGTGAAACCGTTAAAATGCGACATGCTGTAGGTGCCAGGTTACTGTTCCTGTGCATGTTCCGCGTTCATTCAAAGCACAAAACAATATCGTCGGCCTATTAGAGCTGCCTTCGCTCTCGGATCTGACTCAGCTGATATCTGAGTTTCGGCGTAGCTGCGCATCGTGATGTGTCGCGCCATCTACCGAGAGATCGAAAGTTATGAATACGACGATTAAAAAGCTCACACTTAGCATCACTGCTGCAGTTATTGCTGGTCCGGTCCTGTTTGGGATGTCGGCAACCGCTGGTGACTATGGCGGAGGCCTCAAAGGCATGCGCGGTAGCTATGTGCCCGTGCCAGCGCCTGTGCCAATTCCAGATTTTCGCCCTAAATGGTACATGCGCTTCGACGTTGGCATGGGCATGGGCCTTGATGCTAAGACGTCGGAAAGTGGTGGGAGCTACGGTGCTGGTGAAACCACCGAGAACCTGAGCGCGGCGGCCCCATTCGGATTTGGCGGCTTTACCAACACTGACGATGGCAGCAGTTACGGCCATTCGATGGGTATTGGGGCTGGTTACTACTACTCGCGCAATTTTCGCGTAGACGTTACTGGCGAACTGCGGATGGAAAAAGAAAGCAATACAACGGGGTCAACTCAGTACGTTGACGCGGTGGCAACTGTTGCGGCTGGTGGCGTTACAGCTGCGGGAGCTACGAACGACGATACGGTCAATGTCACTGTGAGCGATACAACAAGTATGCAGTCGGCAATTTTTATGGCTAACGGCTATGTTGACATGAACCGTATTGACCGCTTGACGCCATATCTCGGTGGAGGTGTAGGCTTTGCTGTAAATGACGTTCGCCGGACACATACGACAACTTTGTCGTCGTGTGAAAGTTTCACGGCCAATAACTGTGACACGCCGACGGCTGCTGCTGGATATAGCTCGCGGACGGACCGGCAATATGTTTATACGCTGGCTGCCAATCTGACGGCGGGCGCCAGCTATAAGATCTCTGATGTGACGTCGCTCGACTTTAACTACCGCTATCTCTATGTGGGTGGCACGGATGCTATGGCGAACATCAACGGCAATAGCAGCAAGGTGGAAATTGAAGATCAGCACGAGCACTACATTCGTGCCGGTCTGCGCTGGGACATCAACTAGGGTCTAGACCAGAGCAGCTGGCGACAACAAATTCACTTTCGTCTCGCGTTGCTGAATGCGACAGGCCAACCGGCTTGTCGCATTTGGCGTTTCTGAAAGGCGCAGCGCTTAGCGTGTGATTGCAGGGGCTGCGATGCTTTGGATTTCGACGTTGATGCAGGCGGGCTTGCCGCTGGCGATGGCGCGTTCGATTGCGGGAACGAGCTCATTGATGTTGGTGACATTTTCACCGTAGCAGCCCATGGCTTTGGCCATTTCGTCGTAGCGTGTCGGCACCATCTCGCAGGCATAAGCGCGGTTTTCACCGTAATCGCGGACCTGGATTTGATGCTCGGCGTTCCATTTCGCGTCGTTGCCGACGATCGCGACCATGGGCAGGTCTTCGCGCAGGGCTGTTTCGAATTCGACGAAGTAAAAGCCGGCTGTGCCATCGCCGAGCATGGCGATTGATGGTTGATCGGGGCGGGCTGATTTGGCGGCGATCGAATACGGAATGCTGCCGCCGATTGCGCCGGATGGTCCGTTGATGACGCTGGCAGATGTGTCGAGGATGGCCTGACACCATTGGCCAACTTCACCGCCATCGATCGTGAGGGACGTGCCTGGATTTTTATCGAGGAATTTACCGACCTCGTACGCGACGGATGCAGCGTGGAACGGAGGCGCGGCGGCGGGCTCTTCGCACCAGGCGGATGGTCGCCAGCTGATCGCTTCTTCAACGCGGGCGCGCCAGTCGGCTTCGGTCGCGTTGGGGCTAAGACCATTGAGCGGGCCGTCGCTGCCAAGGCTTGCGAGGGCTGCGGTTCCGGACATTGGCACGGTGGTGACTTTGTCCGTTCCGAGGCGGTTGGTCGCTTCGCGCAGGATTTCGGTGTTGTCGTGGCAGCAGATGAATTTTGTGGTTTCGGCGAATGCTGGTGTCTGGCCGAAACCGAGCATGAAGTTCGGGCCTATTGAGAGCAGCACGACAAGGTCTGCTTCCGACATGGTTTGTGCAAGGGCGCCGATGCGTGGTGCTCTGAGGCCGCGCGGGCTTTCGAGGGCGAGCATCGGGATGCCGGTTTCGTCGGCGAAGGTCTTAAACTTGGCTTCCCAGGCAGTGCGCGCGAACGATGGCCCGGCAAGGAAGAGCGGGCGCTTGGCAGCCTTGATTTGAGCGGCGATTTCGGGCGCGAGCGTGAGTGCGGCTTGTTGTGTTGAGCTAAGCTCGGCTGGAGATGGAACTGCCGGGGCGGATGATTGGCGATCTGCTACGTCGCGCAGGACATCATCGTGCAGGGAGATATGGACGGGGCCGGGTGTACCGTCTTTGGCGAGGGCGATCGCATTTTGGATGGCATCGAACATGTCGCCTGGGCGATCGACGCTGAAAGAGGCTTTCGCAAGGGCAGTCGCTGCGGTTTGTTGGTCCATTTCCTGGAATGCACCGCGACCGGCAAGTTTGAGCGGCGCATCGCCGGTCATGACGACAAGCGGTGTTTGGGATTCGCGAGCAGAGTACATTGCAGACAGGCCGTTTGCGAAGCCTGGACCGGCGGTCAAAAGCGCGATGCCGACCTTGCCTGTGAGCTGGGCGTAGGCCTCCGACATATAGACGGCGCCGCCTTCGTGGCGGGTGTGGATGAGGCGAATGCCGGAGCCGATCAGCGCATCATAGACCGGCATGATCTGATTGCCGGACAGCGAAAATATTGTGCTGACGCCGTCTGCTTTGAGCGCGTCAACCAAGTGTGCGGCACCGCTCATCGCTGCCGTCGAATTACTCGCACTCATACTCAATCAATCCTCAAATGGGTCGCGCATCAAGATGGTGTCGTCGCGCTCTGGGGACGTCGACAACAGCGTCACGGGACACTCGATCAACTCTTCGATGTGGCGGACATATTTCACCGCCTGCGCTGGCAGCTCACCCCATGTCCGTGCGCCGCGAGTGGTGTCGCTCCAGCCTTCGAACGTCTCGTAAATGGGCTCGATGCGTTGCTGGGCGTTTTGGCCGGCTGGCAAGCGATCCATGCGTTCGCCGTCCAGCATGTAGCCGACACAGACTTTGATTTCGTCGAAGCCATCGAGGACGTCGAGTTTGGTGAGGGCGATGCCGTCGATGCCGGCAACTTTGATGGTCTGGCGCACAAGCGTTGCGTCGAACCAGCCGCAGCGCCGGGCGCGTCCGGTGACGACACCGAATTCATGGCCGCGCTCGCCAAGCATCTGTCCAACGTCGTCGGTGAGTTCGGTCGGAAATGGGCCGGAGCCGACGCGGGTGGTGTAAGCCTTGGCAATGCCAAGCACGTAGCCGACCGTTTTGGGGCCAACGCCTGAGCCAATGGCGGCTTGGGCTGCAACCGTGTTTGATGATGTCACGAATGGATAGGTGCCGTGGTCGATGTCGAGCAGGGCACCCTGGGCGCCCTCAAAGAGGATGCGTTTGCCAGCGCGGCGCTGCTGATCGAGTAGATCCCATGTAACATCCATGAAAGGCAGCAGCTGCGGGGCAACTTCCGTCAGGTCGCGCATCAAATCGGCGGCGACGACTTCCGGTTTGCCAAGGCCACGCCGAAGGGCGTTGTGATGGACGAGGATGCGGTCGACCTTGGGGCCGAGTGTGTCGAGGTTTTTGAGATCCTGGACGCGGATGGCGCGACGGCCGACTTTGTCTTCGTAGGCCGGGCCAATGCCGCGCCCGGTGGTGCCAATTTTGCCGCTGCCGGCTGCTTCTTCGCGGAGTTGGTCGAGCTCGCGGTGGAGCGGCAGGATGAGTGTGGCGTTCTCTGCAATTCTCAGATTCTCAGGTGTGATGCTGACACCCTGGCCCGCGAGCTTTTCGATTTCGGCCGCCAGAGCCCAGGGATCGACGACAACACCGTTGCCGATTATGGCCAATTTGCCGGGACGGACAACGCCGGATGGCAGCAGAGACAGCTTATAGGTGGTTCCGTTGATGACAAGCGTATGACCGGCATTGTGGCCGCCTTGGAAGCGGACGACGGTATCTGCCCGTTCTGAGAGCCAATCTACGATTTTGCCTTTGCCTTCGTCGCCCCATTGGGCGCCGACCACGACTACGTTCGCCATTCCAGCACACCTTTCATGCATAAGCCCCGGATCACATGCTGGCATGATTTGCCTGAATGACCGGGGCTTAAACGCTTATAATGCCGATTGAGGCTTGCCGCAAAGGGACAAATCGGCAGCCTGTTGACGGTTTACGTCAAACTGCCCGCCCCTAGTGCCGATAGCCGAAACTGATCTTCTTGTCGGCTGGCCAGGAGATCGTGTAACCGAAGTTCACAACGCGCTTTTTTCCGGTTTTGAGCGCGAACTTCCAGGCGAGCAGGCCGCGTTTGTCCTGGTAATTGCGCTTGGTTGGAACAGCGGGCCCGAGCAGATCAACCGTGATGTCTTCGTTGAGAGAGACCGGCATCTGGTCAATCAGGACAATGTCGATTGGTTGGGCGTGCTGATTGGCGATTTCGATCTTGAAATTGCGCTGATCGGTGGCGGAAGAGGAGATGAGGCCGGTTTCGCCACGCTTCTCGCCGAGGATATGGTATTTTACGACGACAGATGGATCAGAGCCGAAGCCGAGCTCATGTTCGGCGCCGGGTGCGAGATTGGGCAGGTGACCCATGCCGACGAAGCCACCATCGCGGAATAGAGAGACGGGACCGGCGAGATAAGGTGCTGTTTGTGGCATCTCCAGGCCGGCGTAGAGATAGGCGTTGGTGTCGCGGCGCGGCACGGTGCGGACGTGCAGCTTTGGTTTGATGCGCTGGTCGTCAAGTTTGACGCGCTTGGCTTCGCCCGTGTTGGTGACCGTGACGCGACCAGGCACAGTAAAGCTTGCCTGGAAGGTGGTTTGCTCCAGGCGCCCACCGATTTCCGCTGCGACTTTCTTGACGCGGATGTTCGCGGCGAGACCACGGGCGGGAGCTTGATCCTGTTCCAGGGCCATAGGGGCAGCAATCTGGCCGTAGACTTTTTTGGATTTACCCCGACGATAGGCTGCAGTCGGTTTTGGTGCTGGTCGGCGAAAATCGACAGTCATTGGACTGAGTGTTGGTGCTGAGCTTTTACCGCTTGGCCGTGAGGTGGAGAGCACCAGGGTGACGTCTTTCCAGACCTCGCTGGTGTACTGCTGGATGGTGGCGCGCCGGGTGAGTAACAGTCCGGCTGCTTTGTCGGTCGAGCCGGTTTCGAGGCGGGCATCGTAATGCGGGCGCCATGATGCGTTGCCGACTTGGTATTTGATGACCAGATCTGCGTTGAGTTTGCCGCCGGCTTCGACGCTGACGCGGACTTCGGTGCGGCGTTGCTTTTTGGGTGCGCGTTGGGCGAGCTTCTTTTTGACGTCTTCGATCTTGCGACCGAGTTCACGCATGGCGATGCGGGTTTTGATGATGTCAGCCTGAATGTCGGACATGCTGTTGCCGATCAGGTCGAGGAGTTTTGACCAGTCATGATTGGCGGCGCCACCGTTGCGGGGTGCTGCGGGTGGTTGTTGTGGCAGTCCGGTTAGATTGGTTACGAAGGTTTTCTGAGCTTGCTTGGTTTCGATCTCGGCGCGGAGCTGGTCCATCGCGTCGGTCAGTTTTTCGAGCTCGACTTCGAGCGCTTTGCGGGCGCTGTCCTGGGCTGCGGCATCGCTGCTGAGAAAGGAGACGCGTTTGGCATCGACGGCGCCGATCTGGAGTTCGCCATCAGAGCTGCCTTCGACGCGGATCGAGCCAAGGATGGCCTGGGCTGGCAGATCCTTGATGACGAGTGTGTGCGAACCGGCGTCGATTTCCTGAGTGAGCGTCCGCGAAACGCGCGCGCCGGATCGATAGACGGTGACGGCATCAAGCTTTGATGAGGCTGCTATATCGGCGGCCCAGGCTGAGTGCAGTAGGGCGGGGGAGATGAGCACCGGTAACGTGAGCACTGTTGCGGCGGCGGTGGCAAGCAATCGCATGAAATCGTGTCCTCATCGACAAAGTGATGGCGTTGGAAAAGGTTGTTGTCTGTTGTGCCACGGCATTGCCGCTGTGACCAACCCACCCAAAGCGACTAAATTCGGCGTGATGATGTCGCTCGGCGATAATTCGCGGTAGCGCCGGAGAGGCAATACTGAATGGATCGCAACGGATTGGGCGGGTTTATTCGAAGACCAGTTCGTTGACATGGACGACATTTGGCAGCTGGTTGACCTTGTCAATGATGGCGGGCGTGATGGCGCCATCAATTGAAACGAGGCAGATTGCATCGCCGCCTGGTCCGTCGCGACCGAGATTGAGCGTTGCGATGTTGACGCCAGATTCGCCGAGGACCTGACCGAGTGAGCCGATGAAGCCGGGCTTGTCGTTGTTGGTGATATAAAGCATGTGCTCGGTCAGTTCGGCTTCCATGTTGATGCCTTTGACCTGGATGATGCGCGGATTACCATTCGAGAAGACCGTGCCGGCAACCGAGCGCTCCTGGCGTTCCGTGACGAGGGTGAGACGCATGTAGGTCTGGTAGGCGCCTTCTTCGCCGCGACGGACTTCTTCGATGTTGATGCCGCGATCGCGGACTAGCGTCGGCGCGGATACCATGTTGACGCTCTCGGAAAGCATCGGACGGAGGAGGCCGGCGAGGGCGGCCGATGTCAGTGCTTTGACGTTCAGGTCGGCGATCTCGCCGGCGTATTCGAGTTTGATTTTTGTGATGCCGGTTTCCGTCAATTGACCGGCGAAGGAACCGAGTTGCTCAGCGAGCTTGATGAAGGGCTTAAGTTTTGGGGCTTCTTCCGCCGTGATGCTTGGGAAGTTGATGGCATTCGAGATGGCACCGCTCAGCAAGTAATCCGACATCTGTTCGGCGACCTGGATCGCGACGTTCTCCTGGGCTTCCGATGTGGCGGCGCCGAGATGAGGCGTGCAGATAACGTTGTCCAAGCCAAACAGAACGCTGTCGGAAGCGGGCTCGGTTTCGAAGACATCAAGGGCGGCACCGCCGACATGTCCTGCCTTGATGGCATCGGCGAGGGCCTCTTCGTCGACGAGACCGCCGCGTGCGCAGTTGATGATGCGCACGCCGGGCTTGGTTTGTGCGAGGGCTTCGCGGCTGAGCACATTGCGGGTTTTGTCGGTGAGTGGGGTGTGCAGCGTGATGAACTCGGCGCGGGCCAGCAAGGTTTCGAGGTCGACTTTCTCGACGCCGATTTCAACAGCGCGTTCCGGCGACAAGAACGGATCGAATGCGATGACTTTCATCTTGAGGCCGATGCCGCGATCCGCGACGATCGAACCGATGTTGCCGCAGCCGATAACGCCGAGTGTTTTGCCGTAAAGCTCGACGCCCATGAAGCGAGATTTTTCCCATTTGCCAGCCTGGGTTGATGCGTTGGCTGCCGGGATCTGCCGGGCAAGTGCGAGCATCATCGAGATGGCGTGTTCGGCTGTGGTGATGGAATTGCCAAACGGTGTGTTCATGACGATCACGCCCTGGGCGCTGGCGGCGCGCACATCAACGTTGTCAACGCCGATGCCGGCACGCCCGACGACTTTGAGCTTGCCGGCAGCTTTGAGGATTTTTTCGGTGACTTTGGTTGCCGAGCGAATGGCAAGGCCGTCGAATTGCGGGATGAGTTCGAGCAGGCGATCTTTGTCTTTGCCAAGGTCGGGTTCGAAGGTGACGTCGAGGCCGCGGTCTTTGAAGATTTGGACGGCGGTTGCGGACAGTTTGTCAGAGATTAGTACGCGTGGGGCTGTCATAAGGGAGGTGTCCTGGATGGAATTGGGGCTGCGCTCGGCTAGCTTCGAGGCGTTGAGCCGGTCGCGAAATGAGTCCTCGGGGCAGAGTTTGGAAACTGGCCCAAGGATGACAATTGTGGAGTAAATGCGTGTCGGCTAAGCCGCGCTTGCGAGGTCGGCGAGTTGGGCTTGATATGCCCAGTCAATCCAGTCGGTGAGGATCGTGAGATCATCAGCGTCGACAGTGGCGCCGGTCCAGATGCGCAGACCCGGAGGGGCGTCGCGATAGGCATCGATGTCGTAGGCGACGGCTTCGGTTTCGAGCCGTTTGACAAGAGCTTTGCAGAACGTTGCTTGATCCGCAGCGGATAGCTGGGTCACTTCCGGTGCGACTAACTTGAGGCAGACTGAGGTGTTTGATCGCGTCGCTGGATCGTTGGCGAGATTGGCGATCCAGGGAGTTGCGTCGACCCAATCGTTGATCGCTTTGGCGCCCGCATCGGCGCGTGCCATCAGGGCCGGAAGGCCGCCGATTTCCTGGCCCCATTGCAGGGTATCAAGGTAATCCTCGACGCAGAGCATAGAGGGTGTGTTAATCGTGGCGCCTTGGAAAATGGCGTGGTCGACCTTGCTCGCATTTGTGGGGCCGACTTTGGTGAGGCGGAAGATTTTGGGGATTGGCCGATCGGGGACGTAACGCTCAAGCCGTTCGACGGCTCGGGGTGACAAGATCAACATGCCGTGCGCTGCTTCACCGCCCATGACCTTTTGCCAGGAGAATGTGAGGACATCGACTTTTGGCCATTCGATCGGTTGGGCGAAGGCGGCGGATGTTGAATCTGCGAACGTGAGGCCTTCGCGGTCGGCTGGGATCCAATCGTAATTGGGGATGCGGACGCCGGAGGTGGTGCCGTTGGCGGTGAAGAGGATGTCACGCGAGAAATCGATTGCGGAGAGATCGGGCAGATCGCCGTAGGCCGCTTCGACGACGTCAACGTCGTTGAGTTTTAGCTGCTTCTGGGCGTCGGTGACCCAGCCTTTGCCGAAACTTTCCCAGGCCAGCGCGGTGACGCCACGTTCGCCGAGCATCGACCACATCGCGAGCTCGAATGCACCGGTGTCTGACGCTGGGACGATGCCGCAGAGGTAGTCGTCGGGGATGCCGAGGATGTCGCGTGTTAGGTCAATGGCTTGCTTCAGGCGTGCTTTTCCGTCGCTGGCGCGATGGGAGCGGCCGAGGAAAGCGTTGCTGAGATTTTCGAGTGACCAGCCGGGCCGCTTTGAGCAGGGGCCGGACGAAAAGTGTGTTCGCGCCGGCCGCTGGGCCGGGCGTTGTGGTAGCTCTGTCATGTATCCGTCCTTCCAGACAGTTGCCTCTCGTTGGGGAGAGGTGTCCCACTGCGGCAAGTAGCAGAAGGCGGGAGGCGGCGCAATTGGGATGTTTATGGAATGTTTGAATTGGCAGCGATGTTGGATGTCGGCAGAAAGCGGCGCATTCAGATTGGCGGACGTGCTAGGAAGCCGGCATAGAGTGCGTCAAACATTCAATGTGGCAACAGGGCTGGGGCTCAATGTTTCTCTCCATCTTCGAGATTTTTAAGGTTGGCATCGGACCATCGAGTTCGCACACGATGGGGCCGATGGTGGCGGGCGGGCGCTTCCTTGAGACATTGCGCACTGGGGTGTCGATACCGGGTGCCGGACCGCCGGCAGCGGTGACGTGTTCGCTGCACGGTTCACTTGCCTGGACTGGAAAGGGGCATGCGACGGATCGCGCTGTGCTGCTTGGGCTGTGCGGGTTGGAGCCGGCAACGATCGACCCGGATGCGATTGCTGACATTGAGGCAGGGGTTCACAAGCGTTGCGTGGTGACGCCGGAGGGACTGCCGCCGCTTCGTTTTGATCCGAGTGCAGATCTGACGTTTGATTTTGATGTCGTGCTGCCGGGGCACACCAATGGGATGGTGTTTTCGGCGTTCGATGGCAATGGTCAGTTGCGCAACAAGGAAACCTATTATTCCGTCGGCGGTGGGTTTGTTGTTACCGAAGACGAGCTGGCAGCTCAGGACACCAGCCCGAAGGCGGTGCGCAGCGAACTCACTGATGCTGGCTTTCCGTATCCATTCGCAACGGCGGCTGACATGTTGGTGATGGGTGAGGCGGCGGGCAAGACGATCGCTGCGATGAAGCTTGCCAATGAGACGCTGGCATCAGGCAGCCGTGAGACGGTCGGGCAGAACCTAGATACGATTATTGCGGCGATGGATGATTGCATTGATCGCGGTCTGGCTCAGGGCGGTGAATTGCCGGGCAAGCTCAAGGTCAAGCGTCGGGCGAAGGCGATCCACGAGGTGCTGATTGCCGAGCGCGGGATCAATATTGCGCAGCCGCATGCGATTAATGACTGGCTGATTGTTTATGCGATGGCCGTCAATGAAGAGAATGCGGCGGGTGGCCGAGTTGTGACGTCGCCAACCAATGGGGCTGCCGGTGTTGTACCGTCAGTGCTGAGATATTACCGTGAGCATTGCATTGGGGCGAATGCGAATGGTGTGCAGGATTTCATGCTGACGGCCGCAGCGGTTGGCGGGATCATCAAGCACAACGCGTCGATTTCCGGCGCTGAGGTTGGTTGTCAGGGCGAGGTTGGGTCGGCTGCTGCGATGGCGGCTGCTGGTTTGTGCGCGGCGCTTGGTGGGACCAATGCACAGATCGAGAACGCAGCGGAGATCGCGCTGGAGCATCATCTCGGTATGACATGCGATCCGGTCGGTGGGCTGGTGCAGATCCCGTGTATCGAGCGCAATGGTCTTGGTGCGATTAAGGCGGTGTCGGCGGCGTCACTGGCGTTGCGCGGGGATGGTACGCACGTGGTGCCGCTGGATGCGTGCATCGAGACGCTGCGTCAGACCGGACGCGATATGAATGAGAAGTATAAGGAGACCAGTCGGGGAGGCTTGGCGGTTAATCTGCCGGGGTGTTGATGGGGTAATCGAAGCGGAGGTCGCAGCGTGTGTCTGCCCCTAACCCTCTCCCCGTTCGTGCAAAGAGCACGAGCAGGGAGAGGGAATCCTGCTCAAACTTGTGGCACAGCCCTCACTCAAATTAGAAGCGGTGTTCCTTCTTCCCGTCCTTCACGGGGAGAAGGTTAGGATGAGGAGCAGACGCTTGTACAAAACCGGAAACTATTTCTCACCAAACCGCTTGTCGCTGCCGCAGTTGGGGCAGAGGGTGGCGTCTAGGGGGTAGGCGTGATTGCAGGTTTCGCACATCGCATGGCTGCCTTGTTCGAGACCGTGGCGGAGTGAAACGCGGCCGTCGAAGACGAAGCACTCGCCGTACCATTTGCTTTCTTCGGCGGGGACGTTTTCGAGGTATTTTAAGATGCCGCCTTTGAGGTGGTAGACGTCGTTAAGACCCATATTTTTGAGGAGTGCCGAGGCCTTCTCGCACCGGATGCCGCCGGTGCAGAACATCGCGACTTTTGGTTGCTTTGAGACATCGAGGTTGTTGCGGACCCACTCGGGGAATTGTCCGAATGAAGTGGTGCAGGGATCAATGGCGCGCTCGAAACTGCCGATCTCGACTTCGTAGTCGTTGCGGGTGTCGATGACGATGACGTCGGGATCTGCGATCAGTTCGTTCCAATCGGCTGGATCGACGTAGGTGCCGACGGCCTTGTTGGGATCGGCGAGGGGATCGCGGATGGTGACGATCTCGCGGTTTATGCGCACGCGGAGACGACCGAAAGGCGGGGCGTCGGCATGGGATTCTTTGGGTTCGATATCGGCAAAACCAGGAAGGGCGCGGATCGCGTTGAGGAATTGGTCGAGGCCGGCGCGGGGGCCTGCGAGCGTGCCGTTTACGCCTTCGGGGGCGATGAGCAAGGTGCCTTTGATCTCGGCTGCCTCGCCGACTTGGATGAGATGCGCCTGGAGGGTTTCGAGGTCGTCGAGTCGTGCGAATTTGTAGAATGCGGCAACGACAAGCGGGCCTGAGTCGTCGGCAGGGGCTGGTTGCTTGTTCATCTCAGGGTCAGATTTCATTGGGCTTAATACATGTCAGACGCGGTTTTGTCTTATTGCGGATAACTGCGGGGCATTGCGCCATCTGCCGTTGAGCGGAACACAGTGCGGTGTCAGGGTTAAAGCACGTCGCGTTTAATAGGATCCTTAAATCGCCCGAAGATTGGGCGTTTTAAGGCGCATTGTGAATCCGTCAAAACGCGACATGCTGTAGATGAGTGAATTGATCGAAAGCGGAGGCAGAACGAACATGCATATAGCAGCGAAATGGTCCACGAGGAAAAACGGGCTGCGCCAAATTGGCTTGATGGCGGTTTTTGTGGCGTCAGCGTCGGGCATGGCCGCGGCGAGTGACTATGTGCATCAGTGCCGTTCTGCCGATGGCATCTACGTTATGAACGATGAGCAATTGCAGGTTTTTGACCTTCATCGAGGCCGTGAGACGGGGCAGGTCATTCCCTACAAGGTGCTGCGTAAGACGACGCTGAGCAAGAGCGCTGGGTATTGTATCGCGAACAAGGCACCGCGGGGACAGCGGCGCTTTAAATTTGGCGCTGAAAACTATGCGCTGCATATCAGGTTCCGCCAGAACGGCCGGACGATCAAGACGTTTATGGTTTGTGAGATGGCGTCGAGCGGGTTGCCGGCTGCGTATAACTGCGACCGGGAAGTAACGACGGTTAACTGGACGATTGGCAAGACGGCATCGGCGCCGAGTGGGAATGGCAACGGCAATGTAAACACTGCGACGGGACCGCGCTGGATGCATAACGGTTCACGGGTGCGGATTGTGGCTGATGGCGGCCGTCGCCGGATTGTGTTTGTGACGCCGAATGACAGATTGACGAACAGAGGTGCTGCGTCGGGTGATCCGGTGTTCGTTGGTCGTCGCAAGGGCAACCGCTATATCGGCAAGGCGTATGTCTATTCGAAGCGCTGCCCGACGGTGAGTTATAACGTGAGTGGCCGGGTGCATGCCGGTGAGGCCAAGGTGGTGGTGACGGGCCGCAGACCGGTGAGAAACCGTCGCTGCAAGACGACTTACCGGCAGGACGTGCGGCTTGTGTTTGATCGCAAGTGATCAATCAGATGCGGTGGCTGCTAGGGCCAACTGCATGCACCAGCCCGGATGGAATTTCGCGCGTGCCATCAGGGCCGCGCCAGATGAGTAGCCGTGCCGGATCAACGGGACCTGGCATGGTGATCTGGCCGTGTGGGATAGCCTCGAATTTAAGACGGCTGTAGTAGGCGAGATCGCCGACCAGGATGATGGTTGCTTGCGGCGTGGCGTGGCTAGTGACGGATTGCAGGGCAGCTGTAATCAGCCGTTGGCCGAGCCCTTTGTTGGTGTCGCTTGAGTGCACGGCAAGCGGACCGAGAAGCCAATGGCTGGCAACTTTCCCGACAGCAATTTGGGTCATGCTTACGGCGCCAACGAGCTCTGTGGCGCGTGTTGCAACGTGGCAGTGAGGTGAGACGTCGGCTGCGCCTTCGCGGACACGATAGGCCGTGCGTGAAAAACGGCCGGGGCCAAAGGCTGCGGCATGCAAGGCGGCAACGGCTGGCAGATCATCTGCAAGTAGGAGCCGAATTTTGATGTCGCCATGATCGTCTGTTGATTGGTTTGTCATGAGTTTTGCTGCCGCCTTACCAATGCTCGATGCGCTCAACGCTGCGAAGGACTTCATCGAGCCGTCGGCGGACGGGGCTGACAGTGCCAGCGGGCAGATCATCTGGGGCAACAAAGCGTTGCTCGGCGATTTCCTGGTTGGGTTTGGGCACGGCTGGTTGCGTCCAGGAGCGGATGACAAAGAAGGCGATATGGTCAGACGGGAACGCTTTGAAGTTGGCATACAACCCGAAGAGCTCTGGCGAGGAGGTGATTTCGACGCCGGCTTCTTCGTGCAGTTCGCGGGTTAACGCTGTTTCGATTGTCTCGTTCCGTTCGACGCCGCCGCCTGGAAAATGCCAACCGGGACGATAGGTATGGCGGATCAGTAGGACGTGGTTGTCGGGCCGCAGGATCATACCCTGCGCACCCATCGTCAGCCCGCGCGTGCGCCGCCAGTAAAACTGGAGCGTTTTGGCGATGCCTTTCTTTACGACGATGTTCATGCTGTTTCTCGTTACGTTCCGAGCCAGCGTGTGTGCCGCATGCCGCTGTTGTTGGCAAGTGTGGCTGGCATGCGTGGTGACCCGAAGAGCGGTGACAGAGCGAATGAATTCCGGCAGAAGCGTTGGGCAGGCCTCCCGGCTGACCTGCAGATAGGGCGAAGAGGTGATGGTGCAGAACGGAAATGTCTTCAAACTGGCGCAGTTGACGGATGTGCATCTGGGGCCGTTGCCGGCGTTCTGGCCGCGGCACTGGAATGTGAAGCGGGTGCTTGGCTTTCTGAATTTCCGACTGAAGCGCCGGGCGTTTGATGATCCGACGCTGGTTCATCAGTTGGTGGAGGATCTCAAGCGGCAATCATTTGATCATGTCGCGGTGACCGGGGATCTGACCAACATCGGGATGCCGGCGGAGTTTGCGCAGTCGCTTGCGTGGTTGGAAGGGGTTGGCTCGCCGGTCGATGTGACGGTGATACCGGGCAATCATGATCTTTATACACGGCTGTGGCAGGACGCTGGGATTGAGCGCTGGCGGGCTTATATGGCGGCGCGTGCGGGCCAAGATGTGGTGCCGGGGTTGGCCGCGCCATTGGCGAACGGGTTTCCGTTTGTGCGGACTTTTGGGCGGTTTGCGCTGATTAATTTGAATTCAGCGGTTTATATGCCGCCCGCGATTCCGGCTGGGCGAGTTGGGGGAGAGCAGCTTGCGCGGTTTGTGGAGATGTCTCGGCATCTGCATGAAGCGGGATATGTGCGGGTTGTGCTTATCCATCATCCACCGTTGCCGGAACATGGCAAGCGCGGCTTGCGCGACGCAGCTCAGTTGGAGGCGGCGTTGGTTGAGGCAGGTGCTGAATTGCTGATCCATGGGCACAATCATCGCGATATGATTGTCTGGCGGGATACGTCGACCGGGCCGCTGCCGATGGTGGGGGCTGGGTCTGCCGGTGAAGGGGCTTACAATATTTATGAGCTGACGCGGGTTGAGGATGGTGGCTGCCGGATTGAGTATACGATGCGGCGATCGCCAGGGGCTGGGGAGGCGTTTGTTGAGGTTGGGCGGAAAGTGTTGGATGCGGTGACGGGGCGTCGTGAGGAGATTTTGTGAGGGGCAGCCTCTCTGGGTTCGAACCTAGAGCATGTTTGGCGTATGCCTGATCCGTTCGGTGGGCGTGCGCGGTTGCTGGGATTGTTGAGTTGTGGTAGCGTGGATCTGCAAGATCAATTTAGTCGTGGAGCATGAGAAAATATTATGCCGGTGGCTGCTAAAATTGCGGTTGGAAGTGTGGTGACTGCCATTGTTGGTGGGGCGCTCTATTTGAGCGTGGTGCGTGGGCCGGCGATTATTTTGGATATGGCGGCGAATGCGGCGGCATTTATTTGCCTGTAGTGGTTTCGGTTTTTTTGGGCTCGGTGAAGCCGCCTTCGGCGACGAGTTTTGCGAACATTCCGCCAGCCGACTTGAGTTGATCGAATGTGCCGCGCTCGATGATGCGGCCCTGGTCGAGCACCAAAATTATATCAGCATCGGCGACCGTTGAGAGACGGTGCGCGATGATGAATGTCGTCCGGCCTTGGCGCAGGGTGTCGAGGGCGCGCTTGATGCGGCCTTCGGTTTCAGTGTCAAGCGCACTGGTGGCTTCGTCGAGGACGAGTATTGGCGCGTCTTTGAGAATGGCACGGGCGATGGCGAGACGTTGGCGTTCGCCGCCCGACAGTGCGCCGCCGCGTTCGCCGGCTATGAAGGTGAGCTCGCCGGGTTTGCGGGCGATGAAGTCTGCGGCTTGGGCCATTTCGGCTGCGGCTTGGACGTCGCTGTCGGTTGCGTCGGGGCGGCCCATGCGGATGTTTTCGGCAAGAGAGCGATTGAACAGGCCGGCCTCCTGGAAGACGACGGCGATGGCTTGGCGCAATGAGGTCAGATTGACGTGGCGGATGTCTTGGTCGCCGATCAGGATGCGACCCTCTTCGGGGTCGCGGATGCGTTGCAGTAAAGCGAGTGCGGTGGTTTTACCGGCACCGGTTGGGCCGACGAGGGCGACCGTCTGGCCGGCTGGGACTTGGAAGTCGAGGCCGAAGATGCCGTGGCCGCGATCGTCGTAGCGATAGGTAACGTTGTCGAAGCGGACGTCGCCGTTTGGTTTGGTGAGCGCGGGGGCGTTGTTGTCCTGGACGACATCGGCCTCTGTATCGAGGAGCTTGTAGAACGTCTCCAGGGTTGGGGCTTGCATGAAGAGGCGGGTGACAAAGCCGGAGAGTTGATCGAGTTTGCCGATGAGCAATGTTGCAAAGCCGACGAAGCTGACGATCTCGCCGACGCTGAGCTGGCCTTTGGATAAGAGATAAGCACCGAGAGCGAAGACGCAGATCATCGTGATGGTGGCGGTGGCGCGGTTCAAGACAGTCAGCACGCCCCACCAGGTGAGGACCGGGTATTGAACGGAGAGCAGTTGCTGCATTTCGTTGCGCAGGGAGGCTGCTTCAGCTGAGAGCCGGGCGTAGCTTTGTACGATGGCGACATTGGATATGACGTCGCCGACGCGGCCGGAGACCTTGATGTGGTGCTGCTCGACCTGGGCCTGGCCTTCGGAGGTTCGGCGCACGACGATGACGTTGAGTGTGACGTAGACGATCGCGAGAGCGAGCAGCAGCAGAGCGAGGCGCCACTCCATCCAGAAGGCGAGCGGGGTGAGAAGGCAGACGGCGACGAACGCGGAAAATTGCTCGCGCAGGAACGTCAGCCAGGTGCCGGAAAGCGCGTCGGAGCCCGCCAGGATATTGCGGATGGTGGCGCCGGTGCCGGCTTGGGCGTGATAGCTGATCGGCAGGGTTATGGCTTTGTCGAAGGCTTCGGCCATGACGGCGAGGCGGCGGCGATGGGCCATGCGGTCGGCGACGACAGCGACGATGACGCTGGCGAAAATGCCAAACAAGCCGAGGCCGGCCCAGGCTCCGATGTAGGAGAACGTTGAGCGTTGGTTGGCGAGCGCATCGACGATGGCGCCGAACAGGACGGGTTCGGCGAGTTGGACAATACCGATCGCAGCATTCGCCAGCGCCAGATAGGCAACCGGCCAGCCTTCCTTGAGCAACATGCCAAGCGCGCGCTTATAGATTTGGAACAGGTTCATTGCGTCGGCACTGGCCTTTGGGGATTGTCTTCTTCATGTAGTGGGCGCGACGCGGTCGGATTGGACATCAAATCGGACCAGGCACCGAGGAGAGGACGGAATACAAGCCGCACTGTGTGACGGCCAGGCGGCACTTTGATGGCACGGAAGATGACGTTGGCCTTGAGGATGGAAGTGGGCTTGCCGTCGACATCGGCTTGCCACCAGGGATGCCAGACATCGTTGAGGATGGCAAAGCCGCCATCGGGACTGTCGACTTTGAGTGTGATGACGGTATTGCGGTAGGACTGGATTGTGATGGTACCAGGGCGGCGGTCTGTTTGAGGCTCGGATGCCTGGTGTGCTGTGGTTTCCAGGAGAACGGTTGAAGCGAAGTCAGTGGTTGGCCATTGGCCGGTTTTGATGATGTCGACGAAGTCGGCGGGTTGTGCTCGGTGAGCAAAAAGCACGCGGGGCAGGGCGTGCGGGTTTTCGTAGATCCGGGCTTTTGGTGTTTGGGCGACAAGTTTGAACGTGTCGGGCGCGAGGGACTTGTCGATGGTTTCGATTGGTTGGCTGGTCACGATGAAGCGGAGGCCGAGAAGGTTTGCGAGGGGCGAATTGTAGGACGGGAATAGTGGCGGGAAGGCGCGTTGACCGCCTTCGGCGACGGTATCGCCGGCGCCTGTTGCTGCAACGTAGTGGTTGAGCCGGACGGGATTGGCGCCGAGTGTTGAGTGGAGTTTGTGCGTCAGTGGTGTGTTCGGCCAATGGTAGCCGAGACCGACCATTTCGATGCGGTCACGGCGCTGGGGGCTGTCGGTTTGTTTGATGAGGCGCTTGAGGGTGGCGATGGTGGGATCGCGCGCGTCCGGTTCGAGCATTGCGAGGGTGGCGCTGGGTAGGGCGGAAGCGCCGTTTGGGCCGTTGTTGATGATCAGATCTGATGCGGCAACGGCGACGAGTAGGCTGCCGGCAAGTAGGGGGCGGATTGGGGTGAGCCATAAGGCGGCAGTGAGGGCTGCGCAGGATAAGGCAAGCCAGAAAGCGGCGAGGAGTAGAGGCAGGAGAGCTTGCTCGAGGCGGCCGAAGATGATGGCGAATGTGACGGCGAGAGCGAAGAGGATGAGGAGTGCGGTGCCGACTGCGACGATTGTTGCTCGCTTGGGCGTGCTGGCGGTGAGGCTCTCGGATAGCAGGCGATGGATGACGTAGCCGGCAAGTAAGGCGCCGATCGCGCCGATCAAGAAGACGGCATCGGCGGGGCGTCGGTAAAAGGAGGCACCGGGGAGCAGCTCGTACATGGCGCGGAAAACCGGCGTGTACCAGCCGAAGGCGTAGAGCGTGACTGCTATCCAGGCGATCGTGAAGAAGCGGATATCGCGGTGCCAGAGAAGGCCGCGCACGGTTCCGATGAGCAGCAGTATCAGTGCCAGTCCGCCGATGTAGACGAGCCCCATGTTCTGCGCGAGGTAGAGGCCGGTGTTTTCCCAGTAGAAGCTTGGCGGGCCCCAATAGTCGCGCATCTCGCCGGCAGCGCCGAATAGATGTGGCGCGAGGCCGGTGATCATCAAGGCGGGATGGAGGGAGCCGGCGGCGGCGTCTTGGAAGGCGATTGCGGGGCGGTTCGAATGCTCGGCGAGGGCCAGCGACAGTAGGATTGGAATGGTGACGAGCAAGGCTGCGACCACGGCGCCGGTGGCGAGCGGTAGGAAGGCTGCGCGGAGGCGGTCGGTGATTGAGCGGTCGGCCAGGATAAGCGCGATCGCGTAGCCGGTAAGCAGGTAGACGCAGAGCAGGCCGACTTGATCGCGGCCAAGGACGATGAAGGCTGCGAACAGTCCGGCTAGGGCGCCGTTGGTGATGCTGGGCTGCAAGATGGCGCGGCGTAGAAAGAGGATGGTGAACGGCAGATAGGCAAGGCTGAGGACTTGACCAAAATGTTGCAGCCGCCAGGCCATCGCGGCGCCGAATGCGAAGCCGATAGCTGCAATCAGGGCGCCGGCCCAGTGCCAATTGAGTTCGCGAGCGAGCCATAGAACGCCGAGGCCGGCTGCGAGCAAGGCAAGAAGAACGACGAGATCGATGGCCCAGGGGCCGGGAGCGGAATCGAACAGTGCAAGCATCACAAACGGCGGTGAAAATAGCAACGACTGGGGATCTGCAACCTGAGGATGGCCGGCGAAGACGTTTGGTGTCCACCAGGGCCATTCACCGCGCCCGAAGCTGGCTGCCATGAATTGGATTTGTGGCGCGAAGTGCGCCTTGCCATCCCAAGGGATCGTGAACTTTCCGGTTATCCACGGCCATGCGAAGGCAAACCAGATCATGATGAACGCCGCGTAGGGGGCCCAAGACCAGCTGAGTGGTGATGATGCCGCGGCTTCGTCCAAGGCTCCTATCGAATTGGGATTGCTCATGAATTTGAATGCCCGTTCACAGCTGTTCGCGCAATTGTGAGACCACCAGAGGGCGCATATTGCTTATGGTGGCGAAGAGACTTATGTGCGGGAACTGCAACACGGCGTTTTTCTGTGAGATTGGTCGAGGTTTGGCCACAAGCTTGGTGCCTCAATTCGCGTAAGAGATTCTTCGGTTCGGCCGGCCACCCTGCCGCGCAGACCACTTCGTGATCGAGGATTGGAATGTGAGCGAAGTTTTAGCAACTAAAATCCGGCCCATGCCAGACCGGATTGAGCCAGATCAGACTGTGCAACCGCTGCGGCGGCCACGGTATGAGGATATTTTTCTGCCTCTACTGAACGCGCCGGCAGATCGTCCGTTTGTTGTTGCCCAGCTTGGGCAGTCGCTTGATGGCCGGATTGCAACAGAGACTGGCGAAAGCCGCTGGATTAACGGGGCCTCGGCACTTGATCATCTGCACCGCCTGAGAGCACATGTGGATGCCGTTGTGGTTGGGATAAGAACCGCTGAGGCTGATGATCCAGTGCTGACTGTGCGTCGCGTGGATGGACGCAGCCCAGTGCGGGTGGTGCTCGATCCAGGTGGGCGGCTCTCGCCCGATGCCCGATGTTTGCAAGATGATGGTGTGGATCGCTTTATTATCGGCCCTGCGCGCGGTGGATTGCCGGCTGGAGTAGAATGCATTGATGTTGGTGCGAGAGAGCGCCGGTGTTGCCCGCGGGTTGTGGCGCAAACGCTCTATCGGCTTGGGCTGAAGCGTATTCTGATTGAGGGCGGTGCCTGGACGGTCTCTCGGTTTATCGAGGCGGGCGCAGTCGATAGGCTGCATATGTTGGTTGCACCTGTTATCCTCGGCTCCGGAAAGCCTGGAATTGACCTGCCACCGATTCAGAGCCTGGACGATGCGTTGCGGCCACCTGCCGCTGCTTATGTCCTGGATGAGGCTGAGGTCGTTTTTGACTGTGACCTCAGAGGAATAAAGCATGGCAGAGGAAACACGGACCGCTGAGTTTGAGCATTATTCAAGCGTTGCGCGTTTTCTGCATTGGTTGACCTTGCTGCTGGTGGCGATCATGGCCGTTAGTGGCCTGGTGATGGTGTATCGAGGCAAGGATCTCAATATTTGGGATCAGCTGACCAACACGCTTTACAGCACGCATAAGACACTTGGGCTGGCGTTACTTGCCGTTGTCGTGGTGCGGCTTGGCTATCGATTTGCCAAAGGTGCACCGGCCGATGAGCCGAGCCTTGAGTTCATGCACCGCTTTGCGAGCCATGCCACGCATTGGGCGATTTATGGGTTGTTGTTGGGGTTGCCTATCCTGGGTTGGATTGGCATTTCGATGTTTCCGGCGCTTAGTGCGTTTGGTGGCTTGAAGATTCCAGCGCTGACGGGGCCCGATCCTGAAACAAGTAAGCAGGTGTTATGGCTGCATGGGACGCTGGCTTATCTGCTGATCGTGCTGATTGGGATGCACGTTGGGGCTGCGCTTTTCCATCATGTCATTCGCGGCGACAATGTTCTGCGCCGAATGTTGCCCGGGCTTAAGTCTCGGAAGTAGCGCGCTTGTTGAAACATTGCCTTACGGATAGGTGTAAAGGCCCCGGATATCGCATGAAGAATGCGACTCCGGGGACGCAGAAAGCTGTCAGTGGTTGATCAGGTGAGAAGCTTCGTCAGAGGAGCTTTAAGTCGGCGGTAGGGCGAGGAAGTCTTCGTGGCCGATGATGGTGATGGCGGTGTCATCGGCCTCGCGGGATTTTATCCAGACATCTGCCTGGGCTTTGGTGACGGCGCCGGTTTCGACGACGGCTGCGGCCCAGCCGCGATCGGTCTCTTGGCGCAAAGTTGCGAGGTTGTGGTCGAGGATCCAAGGGCTCTTGCCGCGTAGGATGTTGTAGCCACGCTCCGCAAACGCTTTGGCAAGCAGGCTGGTTGCGTCTGGGCCGGCGGCGTTGCCAAAACCTTTGTCGGTTTGCTGGTGGAGATTGAAGGCGTCGCGCATCGTGCCGTTGAGATCGTCTTCGGGGAGCCAGGATGCGACGCCGTCATAGGTTAGGACGGTGTAGAAGGCGATGCCGGCATCAGCGATCTGATTGACGATGCTTGTGATCATGTCGGGTGAGACGAGATCAAACAAGGCGGATGCGGTGATCAGGTCTGAGTGGGCTGCGATTTCAGTGATGTCACCACTTGAGAGATCAGCTTTATGTGCACGGACTTCGATTTGGTAGGCGGCTGCGACGTCGGTGGTCATGGTGGCCGCGAGCTGCAGAAGGGTTTCGTCATGATCGACGAGCAGCCAGAGCTGGCGGGCCGTGATTTCGGGTGCCAGCGAGCGCAAGTTGGAGCCTGTGCCGCAGCCGAGATCAGCGATGTGGACGTTGGCTTCTTCGTTGAGGTAGGCCAGCAAATGACGCCGTACCGCATGGTTGATCGATCGGTGGTCGGCGCCTTCTCGTAAAGCCAGCCACTCCGGTGCGAAACCACTCATGATGTCTGCTCCTTGTGAACGGCTTTGAGGACGTCTGCGATCTTTTCAATACTCGCTGGCCAGCGCGGTAATTTGCGACCGGCAGCCCATGAAGCGGCACTCATGATGGTGCGCTCGGGTTCGTTGTCCATAAGTGAGGCGATCGCTTTATGCAGCGCGGATGCATCGCCCGGCAGCACTTTGATCGCGGCAGCATCCGGTGCGGTTTCAGCGGCAGCGCCGCCTGTCGTGCACACGATCGGGAGGCCGCGTGCCATGGCTTCGGCGAGGACCATGCCGTATCCCTCATAGAGCGATGGCATGACGAACAGGTCGGCTTGGGCGTATAGGCGTGCCAAGTCCGGACCGGGTATTCTGCCGGCAATCGTGATCTGGCGGCGTTTGCCGCTGGCAAGGACAGCTTCGCGAATGCGGTTGGCTTCAGCTGGATCATGCTCAGGTGAGCCTGCGATGGTCAGATGCCAGTCGCTGATGTCGAGCTCTTTGAGTGCTTCGATCAGGACGGTGTAGCCTTTGCGTGGGATCAGAGAGCCGACGGCGAGCATGCTGAAGGGCTTGTTTGGGCCGGCGTCGGTTCCGATGGCGCGAATGGCGGGCTCCGTGCCGGGCTCTGCGACGGTGATCTGGCCGGGCGCGACGTCGTATTTCGAGGCAAGCTCGCGGGCGGTTAGGGGACTGGTGGCGATGACGGCTTTGGCACGGCCCAACGTATAGCGTTCGCTGATAAGGAGTTGGCGTTGACGTTCTGGTTCGAGGCCGGATTCGAAGGCAAGTGGGTGATGCACGAGGGCGATGTAGGGCGAATTCAGACCGTCGAGAAAGCCCGGTGGCAGGGCACCATAGGCGAGACCGTCGAACAGGACCGGCGTGGATGGGTGAAGCTGGTCTAGCAGCTGCCGGGTTAGCGACAGGTCGTCAGGGGATGGCGCTGGGAAGGTATCAGGAAGTTCGAGGTGATGCGGGGTGATGCCAAACTCAGGCAGCAGCGCGAATAGTTTGCGCGCGTAGGCATAGCCGCCGCTGGGGGCGTCGATATCTCCAGGTATGGCGAAGGCAACATCAAGCACTGGCGGCATTTCCAGTACCATTTTCGGCAACTGGGCCCTCGAACCAGGCGCGCGCGAGATGGGTTTCGCCAAGGGTGACGCGGAGCTTGGTCAGGCGGTCAGCGCCGGGGCCAAGGTCGCCACGTGCGATTGCAGCACACATGGCATCAAAGATGTGCCGGCTGAGAAATTCCGTCGTGGTGAGGATGCCTTTGAATTCAGGGACGTCGTCGAGATCTTGGTAGGAGAGCGGCTTTAGGATGGTTTTCAGTGCATCGCCGGCGCGACCGATGTCGACAACGACATTTTGCTCATTGAGCGCATCAGCGAAGAACGCGACATCAACCACGAACGTTGCGCCGTGTTTGTTCTGCGCCGTGCCGAAGAACGGGTCAGGCAGACTATGGGCGATCATCATCGCCTCGCGGACTTCGACAGCAAACATGTGAGGCTCCGTTTCGTGGTCTTCAGCCGACTGGATCAGCTGGTTGGACCAATCGGCTGGTCGGATATGTCAAGTTGATGGCGGATAGGCAATAATGGGTGCCAATCCGCCGCCGCTTTTGTCGAAAATGTCCGCCATTTGCGTCGGTAGTTGGTCAAACGGGATGCTATCGCCGACGAGTTGATCGAGGGTGTCATCGTCGAGCAGAGCGGCAGCTGCTTGTAGGCGGCGAGCGTGCGACCAGCGGGCACGGCGGCTGGCTGCGACATGGCCGACCTGGCTCGAGATGAGCCGTAGCCGTTTGGAATGGAACGCGCCACCGAGATTAACGTTGATTGCAGTGCTGCCGTACCAGCTGAGTTCGACCAGGGTTGCCTCGAACCCGCAGGCATTGATGGCAGTGGCCAATCCGGGCTGGCTGGCGCTGGTGTGGAAGACGACATCGGCGTCGTCGCCAAGAGTGTCTGCGAGGTTGGTGTTAGCTGCAACGAAGGTGGGGCCCATGGCTTCAACGATGGCACGGCGGGCTGGTGCGACGTCGACAACCACTACAGTTGTGCCGGGCATGCGGGCTGCCAGATAAGTGAGCAGCAGCCCGACGATGCCGGCGCCTATGATCACGATCTTGTCGGCTGGGCCGGCGCCGCTGTCCCATATTGCGTTGAGGGCGGTTTCCATGTTGGCGGCCAGCGTGGCGCGCTGCAGGGGGATCGCGTCGGGTAGGCGGGTTACGCGATTGGCTGGAAGAGTAAACACGTCCTGATGGGGGAATAACGCAAATGTGTTGACGCCGATCCACTCGGATGGGCCATCAACGACGGTGCCTGCCGCCGAATAGCCGTATTTCACTGGGAACGGGAAGTCGCCATCCTGGAAGGGCGCGCGCATGCGTTGCCATTCGCTCTCGTCAATGGCGCCGTTCCAGATGAGCTGTTCAGTGCCGCGGCTGATAGCTGAGTAATGCGTTTCGATTGTTAGGCTGCCTTGCGGTGTGGTCGGTAGCCGTTCGGACCGGATTTCAACTGTGTGAGGGGCCGTGTACCACAGCGATCGCGCCATGCGGATGCTGCCTCTGGAACGGCCAACTGTTGTGGCAAGTGTTGAGCCATGTGTTGAGTTTATCATCGTGCGGGTCCAAAGCGTTGCGGCATCAAGTGTTGGCCAAATGTTAAGCGAGCAGGCAGCGGGTTGCCAAGCCGGCGACTGTTGCGGGAATCGCTAAGGGATTGCCAGGGAATTACATGACAGAGACACTAACATCATGGCAGTCGGTTGACACGGATGCTTCGAAAGATCGTTCGCCATTAGATCAAAGAGGGCGTCCGCCAGTTGAGCTTGATTTGGACATGACCCTTACGACGCCTGCTGGCATTCAGTCCATCGCGGAACTGCAGCGCCGTCGGTTGCTAGTGCTTGTGCTTAACGTTGTGACCTATGTGGGCACGATGGTGTGGGCGGCAGCGGTGCTGTCACACGGTGGCTGGAGCGTGCTCGATACAGTGCTGATTGTTGCGTTTGCGGTTGGTACGCCATGGACGGTTCTAGGGTTCTGGAATGCAGTGATCGGCTTTTGGGTGTTGCACACGTCGAAAGACCCGATGACGGCAGTGGCGCCGTTTGCAACTTCCGACAAGCTGGCGGCGCAGGATGCGATTACGGTGCAAACCGCGATCCTGATGACGTTGCGGAATGAAGACCCGGCGCGGGCGATTGCGCGGTTCAAGACGGTTAAGCAGAGCATTGATGCGACGGGGCAGGGGCGCGCGTATGGTTATTTTATTCTGAGCGATACCGATGATGCGGAGGTTGGCCAGGCCGAAGAGAAGCTGGTGGCGGAATGGCAGCGGGATGTTGCGGCGACGTCGTCCGAGCAGGCGGCGCGGATAGTGTATCGGCGGCGGACGGATAACAGCGGCTTTAAAGCTGGCAACGTGCGCGAGTTCTGCGAGACGATGGCGGATGGCTATGAGCTGATGTTGCCGCTTGATGCCGATAGCCTGATGACCGGTGAGGCGGTGCTGCGGCTGACGCGGATCTGTCAGGCGTATCCGCGGATTGGGATACTGCAGAGCCTTGTGGTCGGGTCGCCGTCGAACAGTGCGTTTGCGCGGATTTTCCAGTTTGGTATGCGCCAAGGGATGCGCACGTACACGATGGGGCAGGCGTGGTGGGTTGGCGACTGTGGACCGTTCTGGGGACACAACGCGCTGGTGCGTATCCGGCCGTTTCGCGATCAATGTGAGCTGCCGACGCTGCCCGGCAAGCCGCCGCTTGGTGGTGATGTGTTATCGCACGATCAGGTCGAGGCGACTTTTATGCGCCGCGCTGGGTACGAGGTGCGGGTGTTGCCCGAGGAGATGGGCAGCTATGAGGATAATCCGCCGAGTGTGCTGGAATATATGCGGCGCGATGTGCGGTGGTGTCAGGGCAATATGCAGTATTTGAAACTGCTGCGCACGCCATCGTTACACGCGATTAGCCGCTTTCAACTTGTCTGGGCGATCTTGATGTTCCTTGGTATTCCAGCCTGGACGTTGATCATTGCGCTGCTGCCGTTTGCGGGGCTTGAAGCCGCAGGCGTATCAGAACCGTTTCCGGCGGCGCTGGCGATCGGGCTCTATGTGACGTTCTTTACGATGTATCTGATGCCAAAATTGGCGGGCTTTGCTGATGTGCTGGCAACGAAGGGTGGTGCTGCGCGCTATGGCGGCACGTTGCATTTTTTGCGCAGTGCGTTCGTTGAGCTGGTGTTCTCGTTTCTGCAGGGCGCGGCGACGACGATACGCACGACAATATTTATGATTGGCCTCGCGTTTGGAGCGACCGTGCAATGGGGGGGGCAGGCGCGCGATGCGCAGCGGCTGACTGTTCGCGACGCGTTTGCTGAGCTTTGGCCGCAGACGCTGTTTGGTGTGCTGGTGTGCGGAGGGCTGGCGGTGATCAATCCAACGCTGCTGTTGTGGAGTTTGCCGCTAACGGCTGGATATATTTTGGCGGTGCCGCTTGCGGTTTGGACGGCGGACCCGGCAGTTGGGCGTTGGACGCAGCGGATTGGGCTTTGTGCCATTCCGGAAGATATAGCGCCGCCGCCTGAGATTGCTGGGTTGGCGCAGGCTGCTGCTGTGTCGAGCGTTGGGCCACAACAATGATGAGTGTGAATGCGGGGAGAGACTGCATGATGAGCTTGGTTGCGCGGGGGCTGGTTGGCGGTGTTGTTTTGCTTTGCGGGGTGGCGAGTACGGTCGTCAGTGCCGAAGAGCTTGCGGTGAAGGTGGAGAACTTGTCGAAGCCGGTACTGTGTGCCGAAGAGGATAACGTTACGCTGACGTTTGCTTCGCCGAAAGCGCGGCGGTTTCGGATTGAGGCGGTGCATCCGGCCTATCTGGCGAGCCTGCGCGATGACAACTGGAATGCGGATTGGACGTCATGCAAGTTTGATCCGATCGCCGAGAAAAAGGCGGCGCCTGCCACAAGCAAGCCAGCGGCTGTAGTGCATGTGAAATTGCCGGAGCGTGTGACGCTGTATGAGGCGGTTGATCGTTGGCTGGTCGGGCTGAAGTTTCCGAATTTCTGGCGCAAGGCGACGGCGACGGTTCGGGTTGGCGACACAGTAACCGAGGGGTTGCATTTGCTGCAGCTGTGGCGCGTGCGGCCTAATGGTGGTGAAGAGATTGTGGTGCTTTATCCGCAGGATGGTTATTGGCGGGCGCGGCCGAAAGGGCCCAAAGGGCGCGATCTGACTGCGTTTGGCAGCTCGTTTCTGATCGGGCCGGTGGAGCAGGATGGTCGGCCGTTGGTGCGGCTCAAGCAGATTACATATGATCCCAAATTGGAAGGGTTTGATTTGAGTTTTGTTGCTGGCGGTTCGGCGCGCGTGAAAATTGGCGAGGCGAGTGCGACGCGGTTGGCGCTGGATGTGACGTTTTCGGGTTCGATCAAAGGGCGCCCGTTTGCGGCGCTGAGATCGATGTATGTCACCGGCTTCAACAATGATGTTGCGAAGGTTGCTGCGCGCGGGGCCAAGACTAAAGGATGGTCAGAAGCTGGCATCATGGATTTTGGTGGTGCGATGACGCCGGAGCTGTGGGCGGGGCGTCGTGAGATCTCGCGGCATAACACGAGCTCGCCGGATATGATTTTTAAATGGTTTCGGGAGTAGACGTGCGCTGTACAGATGACGGATGAGGCGATAGCTTCGGTGGCTTGGAACGTTAGAGCGAGATGAGGTTGGTATGAAGATCACGGGTGGATGCTATTGCGGTGACGTGCGCTATGAGGCGGATGGTGAGCCGGCGGTGATGGCGCAGTGTCATTGTCGTGAGTGCCAGTATCTGACGGGCGGCGCGCCGAACTTGTTTATCGCGATGCCGAAGGAAGGCTATGCGATTACCAAGGGGGCGCCGAAGGCATTCCAACGTAGCGATCTGGAAAGGCCTGTGACGCGCGAATTTTGCGAGAATTGCGGGACGCATCTGCTGACGCGCTCGCCAGCTCGGCCTGATGCGGTGATCGTCAAGGTTGGCTCGATGGATGATCCGAAGGTGTTCAGCCCGCAGATCGCGATTTTCACCTGCGATCAGCAGTCGTTTCATGACATTGCAGATGGCGTGAAGACATTCGACAAGCGGCCATAGTTTGCGCTCACGGGCCTGTTCGCCCGCAAGGGCGGGCTGGCCCTCCGCGGGGGCGCCATGAAATGGCGGGTCGCGTGCGCTCCCCGGCTTCTTGAAGAAGAAGCCGTTAGTTCCTGGCCAAGTTTCATGGTCGTCTACTTTGGTACTTTGGTACTTTGATCGTGTGAGCTGTACGGCTCGCGTGCTCGTCAAGACGGCTACCAGCGTAGGGACATCATGGCGGCGATGGCTTGTGGGGCGTCGCTGGCGAATATCGAAGCGAGTGCGGCTGGGTCGATGGTGCCGTTGGGAGCGACTTCCTTGCGGTGGATGCCTTGGGCGATAAATAACGCATCAATGCCGAATGCGACGGCGCCGGCAATGTCGGTGCGCACAGCATCGCCGATGGCGAGGACGCGGGTTTTGTCGATCGACGTGCCGCGTAGTTGCGCGGCGTGTTTGATGGCAGCCCCGTAGGCTGTGGCGTGTGGTTTGCCGGCCCAGTAGACGGGGGCATCCAGGCTCTCATAGACAACTGCGATGGCGCCGGCACAGGGCAATTGGACGTCACCGACATCGACGATGAGGTCGGGGTTGGCGCAGATGAGGGGCAAGCTGCGTGCTGCTGGAGCAGTGAGCCGCGCGCGGTAGTCTTCGCCGATTTCGCGGCGGTCGTGTTGGAGGCCGGTGCAGAAAATGGCTTCGGCGTCTGCGAGGCTGACACGCTCTAGGCCAGAGCCATCGAATACATCGAGGTCGCGGTCCGGTCCGATGTGATGGACGCGGGTGAAGCCGCGCTCAGCTGCATGTGCGATGGCGATGCCGCCTGAGGACACGATTGCGTCCCAGCAGTCTTCCGGCACGTGTTTTTCGGCGAGGATTTTTGCTACGATTTTTGGCGTACGTGGTGCGTTTGAGACGAGCACGACAGTGCCGCCGTTGTCGCGGAATTGTTTGAGCGCGGCGCAGCCTTCGACGTAGGCGGTCTGGCCGTTGTGGACGACACCCCAGATATCGCAGAAGAGAACGTCGTAGCGGGCCAGAAGGTCACCGGCGTTTGCAATGATGGGCGGCATATCGGGTGAACTTTCGTGGTGGTGCGGGCGGCGCTTGGAGGTAACGCACGGGGCAAGGCCGCACTCGTATCAAGATTTGGCGAACACGCCAAACCGGAAGCCTGTGTACGAGACGAACATGGCAACCAGAGAGGCTGCAACCAGGGCGATGAGCGGCGACGTGTCCGGCCATATCAGCAGAATGACAGCGAAGACGGTGTAGTTGACGGTTTGCGCGATCCAGGAGACGGCGGCGAAACGGGTGAACTCCGCGAGTGACGATGGGGTCCTTACTGCGAATGTCACCCGGCGATTGATCTGCCATGAGACGACCATTGCAGCGGAGATGGAAAACAGTCGGGCAACGTAAGGCGAGAGGACCAGCCACTCGGTGAGGAGCGTTAGAACAGCAGCGTCAACGGCAAGTGCGGCCAGACCGGCTGCGATGAAGCCGCCCCAATGTTGGAGCTGTGACCGGTGGTTTTTTGGTGAGACGGTCATACGGATATTGCCCGTTGCCAATCTATTGCGCCGTTGGTGTCGCGCGTTGGGTGCCAGATCCTTTGTGGGAGTTGATCAGTTGCCATTAGGGCATCAAATTCCTGCTCGCGGCGTTCGATGATTGGGTCGCCGCTGTTGCGCAGTTCGTCGTCGACGTGGCCGGGATGGCACATCACGAGATGGCATAGTGGGTTTGTTGTGTGTGCCAGCGCGGCTTCCAGTTCGGTTCGGTAGTCGGTGTCGCCAGAGAAAGTTGAGAAGCCGGCGAAGGAGTGATTGTGTGGCAGTGTCGATTTGCGCAGTGCGGACGTGAAACCCGATGACAGCCAATCAACAATTGCCTGCTTGGGCGGTGCTCGCAGTCTGGTCGACAAGCTGACATTGCTGTTGGCGGGATGCCTGATCAACGGTGAGTGTGGCCAAGTGTACTCGCGGATTGCTGCGAGTAGACCGTGGCGGATGACTGGCAGAGCGTGGACGTGTTGATGGCCATCGATGAAGTCGGGGAGAGAGCCCGTCGCTTGCTGGAAGGCTGCGATCTGGGCGCTGCATTCTTGTTGGATGTGGCTTGCATCGAGGCGCCGGGTTAGAGCTGCGATGATGAGCTTGCTGATGGGTAGGAAGGCGCTGGTGCGATCGAGATGTGTGGTGGATGTTTTCGCGATGAGAGGCTTGCCGAGGGTTAGATTGAAGTGGAGGCCAACGGCGGCTGTTGAGCGGATTTGCTGAAGTGCGGCTGCCTGCGACTGCCAGTGATCCGATGTGACTAAGGCGCTGGTTGCTGATAGGCGATCGGCTGCGCATAGCTCGATGATGCCGCGACTGACGCCCGGGCTGAGGCCGTAGTCATCGGCGCACAGGATGATCATTCTGTGGTCGCGGGCTCTGATGGTTGTGTTTCGTTGAGCGGCAGTTCTTTGCTCGTCATGGCTTTCGGCATGGTCGGGGCCAAATCAATCGGGGTCTTGTCAATTGCTGCGAGGCCAACTTCATCGGCGATGATGTAGAGCGGACGGGCTTTGACTTCGTCGTAAACACGGCCGAGATATTCGCCCATGATGCCAAGCGAGATGAGTTGGGCGCCGGAAAAGAACATGACGGAAATGATCAGCGTCGGGAAGCCGGGGATTTCGGCGCCGAATATTAATGTGCTGGCCAAGAAGAATGCGCTGTAGACCATCGCCATTACCGATATGGCAAGACCGAGCAAAGACCAGACGCGCAGCGGAATGGTGGAGAACGATGTGACGCCGTCGATGCCATAAGATAATAGCCGGCGCAGGCTCCATTTGGTTCGGCCGTGGTGACGATCGGCGACGGTGAAAGGCACCGCGATGGACTTAAAACCGATCCATGAGTACAGCCCTTTGTTGAAGCGTGAGCGCTCCTGCAGGGTGTTCATGGCATTGATTGCGCGTCGACTGAGCAGGCGGAAGTCGCCGGCGTTCTTTGGAATGTTGCTGTCGACGAGGAAATTGAAAACGCGATAGTAAACTTTGGCGAGGAACCGATAGAGCGGCCCGTCTGCCTGTCGGTCGATACGCTGGCCGTAGACGACGTCGTAGCCTTCGCGCCAACGCTCAATGAAGCTTGCCAGTACCTCTGGTGGATGCTGGAGATCGGCATCCATGATGATGCAGGCATCGCCAGTGACATGACGCAGACCCGCCGCGACGGCGATCTCCTTGCCGAAATTGCGGCTGAATGAGATGGCGCTGAAACGATGATCCTGGGCGTTGAGTTTGCGAATGGCATCGAGCGTGCCGTCCTCGGAGCCGTCGTCAACGAACAGCACGCGCCATTCAACACCGAGACGCTCAAGCACCTCTGGCAGCCGCCGGCCCAGTTCGGGTAAGTTGCTTTCCTCATTGAGGATCGGAATCAGAATGGATACCAGGCGCTCAGTCACGGCACGGGGCTTTCGTTTCGCACGTTACGGTCTACTGCCGAATTTATGCGGGGTCTCGTTATCAACTGCCAGTCACGTATCAGTGCACGCGTTTCGCAAATGCCAGCAGGGCATCACCTAGATTGGCGGGCCTTTCAACCGGAATCATGTGGCCGGCATCTGCCATATTCATGCGCTCACACTGTGGCATTCGCGCGGCCAGCTCGGCGACGTCGGCCTCGTTGAAGAATACACGATCTTGCAGGCCACTTATCGCTAATACCGGCACATCAATGGCTTCGTAGTTAATGTCCCAGCTGGCAGTCGCGCCGCTTTTTAGGAGCATGAATGCGTGATCATCAGGTGCGCAAGGTGCGTAAGATTTGGTGCCGAGGAATTGGTCGCGATTGGCCGCCTGCCACTCGATGTTCATCAGGAGCGGGCTGTAAAGGTCTTTCATGAGATCGAAACCACCGGTTTCGGCGGCGCGGACGATAGCGTCGTTAACCCAGTCGAGGCGCGCACCTTCTTTGCGTAGTGTATTGATGAGGACGAGGCCGTCAGCGCGGCGCGCGCCACCTGTAAGATGCGCTGCGAGCGAGAAGAGGCCGCCGATCGATAAGCCGACATGGATCGGTCGGATCGGTTTGACGTGATCGAGAAGCCCTTCGACGTCCGCGATGATTGATGCGACATCGATCTCGGTTTGGGTTGTGTTGCTGCCAGCTTGGCCACGCTGGTTGTAAACCAGCATGCCGTGGCCGGCTGACTTGAGTGCGTCACCGACAGACGCGTTCCACATTTCCTTGTCGCCGCTCAGCGCGTTGAAGAATACAAACGTTGCACCGCCATCGCTTGGAGGCGTTAGATCGTAGTTTAGCGTATTGCCGTTCGAGAGTTCGATTTGCGCCATGAAGGGCCTCCCCAATTGTGTGTTGCGCAATGTGCAGAGTTATCTGATTGCGATGCTGATGTGCCGTAGGCTGATCTATTTGTATAAGATGTTGGATAGTGGCGCAGTGAGAAATACATGTCCAACAAAGGGGGCAACGTGCCTGATTTCCTTGACATTCTGCGCGGTCTAACCGACGAAGGTTAGGTCGATTTTGCATGCGGCTTTAGTCTAAGTGTCACATCCCGGAAGGTAGTTTGGCTGTTTCCAGAACAGCTCTGGTTTGATTTTGTGCCATTCTTTCATCGTCTGCAAGGGCGTCTTACTGCCCAAGGCTGATTGAGGAAGCTGCTGATTGTAGAGCCACACGTA
>CAJQQK010000071.1 GCA_905480435.1 uncultured Hyphomicrobiaceae bacterium
AAGCCCTCGCGGGCGCGCTATAGAGCGCGTCCTTGACCGCCGCCCGTCACATCGACGGGGAATGCTCTGCCAACAGGATTAAGCAGAAAACCGACCACCCAAAAACACCTGATCCACCCACTCAATTCGTCGAGGAGCCCGCCATCTATGGTCACACAATACCCATAATTTCGGCGAAAGAGAATTTTCTCTGTCTTTATTACGTATTCACCATCACGTTTTTCTGTGGCTGCAGTGACACAATTGCACCGTGAACAGATTAGCCATTCCACGGAACCGCAGATCGTCTCACATGTTCTCCTATGTGCTCAAACTGATCGCACGCTTGAGGATTTTCCGACATCGCATATAGTGCGCCTCCGCAGCATTGGTCTCGGCACGAGCCCCACTGAACGACTGTCCGGCTTTTGTAAACAGGTATTCGGTGAAAAGCGTCTCTAGAAGGCGCTGAACTATGTCCAACAACGCAGAAACAACAGCATTTCGATCATCGTATCGACCTGAAGGAGAACCAGCATGCCCGGCCCATTAGATGGTATTCGCGTATTTGACCTTACCCGGATCCTGGCCGGCCCCTCCTGCACCCAAATTCTCGCGGACCTCGGCGCCGATGTAATCAAGATCGAACGAGCCGGCTCTGGCGACGATACCCGTCAGTTTGCGCCGCCATTCATGAAAGACGCAGACGGCAACGATTCAACTGAAAGCGCTTATTTCCAATGCGCCAACCGCAACAAGCGCTCTGTCACGCTTGATATCGCGACGGAAAAAGGCCAGGCGATTGCACGTAAGCTGATCGCCAAGTCGCACGTGTTCGTCGAGAATTTTAAAACCGGCGGCCTCTCGAAGTATGGCCTTGGCTACGACCAGCTGGCCACCGAATTCCCAGGTCTCGTTTATTGCTCAATCACCGGTTTCGGCCAAACCGGGCCTTATGCCAAGCGCCCAGGTTACGATCTGCTGATCCAGGGCATGAGCGGTTTCATGAGCGTCACCGGTGAGCCCGACGGCCTACCGATGAAGTCAGCTATTCCAGTTGCCGATCTGATGGCCGGAATGTACGCCAGTGTCTCGATCAACGCCGCACTACGCCATCAGGCCGTAACTGGCGAAGGCCAGCACATCGATATCGGGATGCTCGACGTCATGGTTGCGTTCTCGACAATCCAGGGCATGAATTATCTGGCAACAGGCAACAATCCCGCACGCCTTGGCAACGCCCACCCGAACATTGTGCCCTACCAAGTGTTCAGGACGTCCAACGGCAGTATCCTGCTGGCGGTTGCCAATGACGAACAATTCAAACGGTTCTGCGCCATCGCGAACCTGAGCCATCTGCCGGATGACGACCGTTTCTCAACCAATCCGAAACGCCTGGCAAATCGTACTGAACTGCTGCCAACGCTCGAAGAGGCGGTCGCATCCAACACATCCGAGTTCTGGCTCGAACAGCTCGAAGCCAATAATGTCAGCTGCGGACCGATTAACAATCTCGACCAGGTATTTGCGGATGAGCACGTCGTTGCGCGCGGCATGCGCGTTGAGATGGACCATCCGGCAACCGGCGACGCAAAGGTGCCGCTGATCAAGAGCCCGATGCGTCTGTCAAAAACGCCAACCAGTGAGAGATACGCCCCGCCAATGCTCGGACAGCACACTGACGAAATTCTCCAGGACCTGCTTGGAATGGGTACGGATGAACTCTCGTCACTACGAGGCGATGGTGTGATCTAGAATCTCGCCTCTAATCTGAAAGCGTGGCCGCGCGACCGCACGACCGACGTCACAAATGGTCAACATCACTCAGCTCGTGGACAAGGCGGGAAGCACCGTACAGATTGGCGAAATGAACGATCCGCCAATCGCTTTTCGATTGGCAGGTAGGGAGAAGGGGGAACGGCTGTATGCAGCATGCGTGGAAATATCTACGTGTCGCGTTGCTTTTGCTCCTTGCCGGCGGTTGGGTCGCCGGCACAGCATGGAGTGTCACCCGCGCAACGGACTATTCTTGGGCTTTGTGGCTAGAACACTGGACCGGTGATATCCGGACAGCCTTGTTCTCCCATCGTCCCAAGCGCATGCACAGCCAGGTCGCAATCGTTACCATCAACGATGAAACGATGCAGCCTTATACCTATCGTTCGCCGATAGACAGGCGCCTACTCGCGGGGCTTGTAACAGGCCTCGACAAAGCCGGTGCGCGCGCCATCGGATTGGACTTCCTGTTCCTGAAGCAAACCGAACCCGACAAGGACGCAGCCCTCGTCACGGCAATTCAAAATGCGCGCAGCCGAGTTGTCGTTGCAGCTGGCGACAAGCGCGTCGGTCTCAATCCTGCGCAATCAAAATATCAGGCGGCGTTTCTGAAAGAATCCGGCGCCATCGGCGGCTACGCCAACTTGCTAACCGGTGGCGACCGGATCGTGCGTTACGTGGCCCGGCCGGAAGACCCAGCATTCACGAAGAGCTTTGCAGTTGCGCTGGCAAAACCGGATGCCAAGCCGCCCGCCAATGGTCCAAGACGGATCGCCTGGCTATTAACGCCACACGCCGGCAAGCCCCACTTTTTCACAATGGCAGCACACCTGCTTGTCGCGCCGAATGGCCAAGCCACGCCCGCTGCGCCAATCCTCCTGAAGACCTACTTCAAAGATAAGGTCGTCATCATCGGGGGCGATTTTCCCGATGTGGACCGCCACCAGGTGCCGATGCTGACCTGGCGTGGCGAGGATGATGAAATCGCCGGCATGCTGATCCAGGCACAAATCGCAGCCCAACTGCTCGACAACCGTAGCATTGAGCACTTGAACCGTAATGCTCTGACCGGTGTTTTTGCGGTCCTGGCATTGCTCGGTCTTTGGTTTGGCCTGCGCCATGGTTTTGTCGCTGTCAGCCTATACGCTACCACAGCATCGCTGCTGGTTGTGGCTGCAGATATGACGTTGTTCCATTTTATGGATAGAATCGTGCCCTTTGGTGCATGCTTCGCAGCTCTGTTGCTCGGAGTAGCCGGCGGGGTTGTGCTACGGTTACTGCGAATTACTGCCATCCGTGCCACATGATTTTGATACGCCCATTCGACAAACTCCTGGGAGTTGACTTGATGATTTCGATTTATGCTGCAAGTACCAACAGCAAGTCCGTAACGATCAAATCGATGTTGGCACTGACCTGCATGGCAGCAGCCATTATTACGCAGCCGTTAGCTGCAAGCGCACAAGTCATTGTGGTCCAGTCCAGCGCCAAAGGCATCAAAGCCGGCACACTGCTGCCCAATGATGCAAAAATAGCGATACCCGCAGGATCAAAAGCCGTTTTCGTTCTGCCATCAGGGGCTTCGCGCACCGTCAAAGGTCCCTTCAACGGTCGCGCCGGCGACCTGACCAAGGGCGTCAAAGCAAATCCAGGCGTATTCGATGCAGTGAAACGCTATGTGCGCACCGGCGGTTCGACCCAAAAGACCGTTGGCGCGGTTCGCAGCGCGGCTCCGGCTTACGCACTCGGCAAGCCACTCCCATTTTCATGGCACACCGTACCCGTCACCACATCCGGTGACTTTTGCGTCGAGAAAGGTGCTTCTGTATCCCTCGTCCGGACGCGCACTAAAAACGCACAAAACATCACAATCATCGATATGAAATCCCAGCGACGCGTCCGCGTCGCATTCCCAGCTGGCGCGAAAAGTATTGCCTGGCCGGATGATCTGAACATTGATCCAGGCGCAACCTACACGCTGCTGACCGACGGCCGCCCACCACGAGAAATGCGGATGCGAATGATCACGCCACTCCCGGAACGCGAAGATACTTTGCAGGTGCTGCACGGCCAGCGCTGCCAAACCCAGTTCCGCGCGTTCATCCGAGAAATGCAGGCAGCGGGTTAGTCGCCTGCTCTGAGAGCGAACGGCCGCATCGACATGTGGGCCACTCTCTTTCCATTTTTCAACGTTTAGTTAGAATAGTCTCGGTCGTCAGCGATCACTTTGCCGTCGTTTGGCAACGTATCAGCTTGCACCAATTCGATGGTGCCTTTGAGCTTGGTCACATCCTGCAGCGATTGAGCAACCAGGGCGGCAAAAGCCGGATCCGGCGTGGTTGATTCTGCCATAAGCGTCATCACGTCCTGCTCGCCGTCGCGCGTTACCACAAGCCGAACGCGTGACAACTCATCGTGCCGCGCGGCGACCTGAGTAATTTGCTCCGGATGCACGAACATGCCTTTGACCTTGGTGGTTTGATCCGCGCGCCCCATCCAGCCCTTGATCCGGACATTGGTCCGACCGCACGGGCTGGTTCCAGGCAATACAGCTGAGAGATCACCGGTCGCGAGACGGATCATCGGGTAGTGTCGGTTAAACGTCGTCACAACCACTTCGCCGACCTCGCCCTCCGGCACAGGGTCACCGGTGCCCGGGCGCACGATCTCGACGATCAGCCCCTCATCGATGATCATGCCTTCAAGCGCCTGGCTCTCATAGGCAATCACACCCGCGTCTGCGGTCGCATAGACCTGGAACGTCCGAACGCCGCGCTCTTGATATTCCTGGCGCAGAGACGGGAACAATGCTCCACCGGAAAACAATGCGCGCTTGAAAGATGACGTATCGCGGCCAGCTTCCTGTGCCTTGTCGAGCAAGATTTTTAGATAGTCCGGCACGCCGACAAACGTATTCGGTCTCAGATGCGCAATCGCTTCAAGCTGCTGCTCGGTATTGCCGGGACCAGCTGGAATAACCGTGCAGCCAAGCGCCCGCGCACCGGCATCCAGTATCCATCCACCAGGTGTCAGGTGATAGGCAAACGTGTTGTGGACGATGTCTCCTTTACGAAACCCTGCCGCATAGAGCGCGCGCGCCGACCGCCACCAATCTTCAGCCATGCCCTCTGGCTCAAAAATCGGGCCAGGCGACATGAACACACGGCCAGCCGGCATATCGTCAGACAAGGCCAACCCACCGAGCGGTGGCTTTGCCATCTGCAGCGCCTTCAAATCAGTTTTGCGGATCACCGGCAGCTTTGCCAGCTCCTCCCGCGTCGTGACCGCCTGTGCATCAATGCCTTTGAGGTGCTCGCCCCACGCTGGCGCGCTTTCCATCACGCGCGTCAGGAAACCAGGCAGAAGATTAAAATGCGCCAGCTCCCGCTGCTCGGGATCGCGCGTTTCTAGATGGTCAAAATGGTCGGCGGCACTGGTCATCGGAACTCTCCGGTTGATACAAAGATGCCCCACCAGATTTACGCATTTGGCAGGGCATTGATAGCTATAATGATGCGTGGATGTTCAGCTAAGTACCAGCTCCTAAGCCAGCCAGCGTTTGCGTCGCTTGTAGCTCTTCACATCGCGAAAACTCTGTTTGTCGCCACCGGAGAGGCCCAGATAAAACTCTTTAACGTCTTCGTTCTCGCGAAGGTCCACCGCATCGCCATCCATGACCACGCGGCCATTCTCAAGAATGTAGCCGTATTTGGCATAGCGCAGAGCAACCGTTGTATTCTGCTCAGCAAGCAGGACGGAGACGCCTTGCTCTTCGTTGATCTTCTTGACGATCTCAAAGATTTGCTCGACCAACTGTGGCGCAAGACCCATCGACGGCTCATCAAGCAGGATCATTTTTGGATTTGACATCAAGGCACGGCCAATTGCGCACATCTGCTGCTCGCCGCCTGAGGTATAGCCAGCCAGTGACTTGCGACGCTCCTTGAGGCGTGGGAAATAATCGTAAACCAACTCCAGCGACTGATTGATGACACTTGAACTCTCGCGACGCGTGTAAGCGCCCGTCAGGAGGTTCTCCTCAATCGTCAGATGCTCAAAGCAATGCCGGCCTTCCATCACCTGAATACAGCCGCGCTTCACCATCTCATTGGCAGACAGCTTGTCGATACGGTTACCGTCGAATGATATCTCGCCCTTGGTAACGTCGCCGCGCTCAGCGCGTAATAGGTTTGAAATCGCTTTCAGCGTCGTGGTCTTACCGGCGCCATTGGCACCAAGGATCGCAACAATCGAGCCTTTCGGCACGTCCAGCGATACACCTTTCAGAACCAGGATCACGGAGTCATAAATGACTTCGATATTGTTGACAGTCAGGATCGGCTCAACGGTCGCCGCTGTTGGTGCGGTTTGCTCGGCAGGCGCTGCTGAATCCACTGTCATACCGGTCGCATCCCTAAAGCACGTCGCATTTAATAGGATCCTTAAATCGCCCGAAGATTGGGCGGTTTAAGGCGCATTGAGAATCCGTCAAAACGCGACATGCTGTAGATCGCGTTACGTGTCATCTGTCGAAATGGGCAACCACTGATCGATCAGCGGTTGCCCAGTTTTTCTTATACCGGCGCGAAGCCAGCTCTCAATCAATCAGCCTTAGCTGCACTTCTGTGTGACCCAGTCTTTCTTGTCTGCGACGTACTTCGCAGCAGCTTCTTCAAGCATAGGACGGACGAGATCCTTCATAGGCTCAATCCAGTCTGAAACCTTCTTCCAGTCTTTGCCATCCCAACGCTGGACAAACATTTTGTTTGCGCCGGCGTGGTCTTTACAGGTGATCTTGAGAGAATCGATAAAGCCTTCGAAACCAGCCTCTTTGATCCGTGCAGGCGTCAGGTTAAGTGTCTCAAGGCCCTTACGCATATCTGCACCGGTGATGTTCTTCTTGCCGGTGATCTTTTGAGCGTTGGCAATCGCCTCAGCGACGACAAACGCGTTGAAGACGCCGCGCATGTAATAGATCTCTTTTACATCTTCGGCCTTCTTGGTCAGCGTTTTGCCCGGGCCATCGACGACATGCTTGATGATGTCCTTGAAGACCGGAATGTCGGTGCTTGCACCATGGAACGTCATAGCGTGATAACCGATAGCACCCTTACCAGCAGGTCTCACATCAACCTGGCCGCCTGACCACCAGACGCCGATAAAGTTTTCCATGTTGAAACGGATCTTGGCTGCTTCCTTGATCGCGGTTGGTGTCATTGCACCCCAACCCCAGATAATCATGTAGTCAGGTTTTTCTTTGCGAACCTGCAGCCAGTGTGATGCCTGGTTCTGCATTTCCTTGACACCAACTGGGAGCAGCATGAGCTCAAAACCCATTTTCTTGGCAAGAGCCTTGAACAGTGGAATCGGCTCACGACCGTAGCCAACATCAAGGTATGTGAAGCCGATCTTCTTACCTTTGAGGTCGCCTTTATTGCGGCTGGCAATATACTTGATCACGCCTGAAGCCTGGCTCCAGTACGTGGCTGGTGCATTGAAGATCCAAGGGAACTTCTCACCGTCAGCAGCAGCAGACAGGCCATAGCCCATCGAGAGGACTGGAATCTTATCGATTGGAGCCTTTGGAATGAGCTGCAACGTGATGCCGGTCGAATATGGGTTGTAAACCAGAGCGCCCTTGCCCTTGGTGGCTTCGTAGCACTCAACGCCTTTTTGCGCCTTGTAGCCCGTTTCACATTCTTCAACGATGATCTTGACGCCACCAATGCCACCATCACGCTGGTTGAGCATCGTGAAAAAGTCATGCATGCCGTTTGCATTCGGCGTGCCCGAGCCTGCAAAGGCGCCCGTACGATAGGTCGTCAGTGGGATGTAGTGCCCGTCTGCCGCCTGCGCGTTCAGCGCAAAGCTTGTTGTCAGCATCGCCCCTACGGCGACACCCAGAACTGCTGATTTGGTCAGCGTCATAGTTTGTTCCTCCACTTCGTTAAGGCCGGCTCTGGTAGAGCTCTTTATTCATTATCGACGGTCCAGAAACCGATCCGCTCCACTGTACCGCCCAATTGCGTATCGCAAAAGGCCGGTCTTATTAAACTTTGTGCTCGGCAAGCCCAGTAAGACAGCCTTGCTCATAACCGTATCGCCATTAATTCGGAAACGGCCACAGTCTCAGTTTTTCGCGCGTGATCTGCCACAATCGCGCCAGACCTGCTGGCTCCACAATCAAAAAGAAAATTATGAGAGCGCCAACGATCATGAACCGGAAGTGTTCAACCGTCGCTGAGTTAATGTCGATCTCAAAAAATCGGGGCACTGTCGAAATAATGATCGGCAGAACCACGATGAATCCCGCGCCCAGAAACGATCCGATGATCGAACCAAGCCCGCCGATGATCACCATGAACAGCACTGGAAACGACGCGTTAAGGATGTCGAACGATTCCACCTCGGCCGACCCAAGCGACAGAAACACGAGCATCGCACCGGCAACGCCGCAGTAATATGACGAGATCGCGAACGCCAGCAGCTTCGACGGTAAAAGCCGGATACCGATCAATTCGGCTGCGATATCCATGTCCCGGATCGCCATCCACGAGCGCCCAAAGCGACCACGCAGAATATTAATGGCAATCAACGTCAGAAACACCACGATCGTCAGTGTCACCAAATATTGGAACTTGGTGTCACCATAAGGTTCGGTCAGCGCGAAACCACCCAGTGAGCGATTCACAGCATCGATCGCACCGGAGTCATTATAGTTGTAAAGCCATGCAATCCGGCCGAATGCCCACTCCAAGAAAAACTGTGAAGCCAACGTCGCAACGGCCAGATAGAAGCCTTTGATGCGCAAGCTCGGCAAACCAAACAGAACACCGACCGCAGCTGCAAAGAAACCGGACGCCAGAATATGAAAGACGATGTTCACATCCGGAAAAATCGTCGTAAGTTTGTAGCACGCGTAAGCGCCGACCCCCATGAAACCACCGGTTCCAAGCGAAATCAGACCGGCATAACCAACCAAGATGTTGAGCCCTAGCGCTGCCAGTGAAAAGATCAATGCCGGAATGATGACGGTGTTGAGCCAGAAATCATCAGCGATAAACGGCACAACCGCATACATGAACGCCAGCAGCGCGAAGATCGCGTAACGCTCCTGCGTAATCGTCAAGACTTGCTGGTCCGAACGGTAGGTCGTTTTTAGATCGCCAACCTCGCGGTAGAACATCGCGTTTCAGTCTCCCAAACCCGTTTCAATCAGTGCGATCTAGATACGTTCGATGATCTTTTCGCCGAACAAGCCTTGTGGTCGGAACCAAAGGAAGATTAGTGCGACGAAGAACGGCACCCAGCTCTCAATCGACCCACCGACCATCGGACCCCAGTAGAACTCTGCCAGTTTCTCCGAAATGCCGATAATAAGGCCGCCGATAATGGCGCCAGGAATTGACGTGAAGCCGCCGAGGATCAGCACCGGCAGAGCCTTCAACGCAACGATCTCAAGCGCGAATGAGACGTCAGAGCGCGCGCCCCACATGATGCCAGTCACCAGCGCTACGATGCCGGCTGCAAACCACACAATCACCCAGATCTGTTGCAGCGTAATGCCAACCGACATGGCCGCCTGGTGATCATCAGCAACCGCTCGAAGCGCGCGGCCAATTTTCGATTTATTGAAGAAGATTGCGAGTGTCGCGACCATCAATGCAGCAATAACAGCAGCTGCGATATCAATGTGCTGGAACGAGACCATGCCCCCGAGCATTTGGACATCAGTCACTCCCGTCGGCAAACCGAGTTCCGCCGTGATCATGGTCTTCGGCTCACCGCCAAACACCGTTTCACCGAACCCAATCAGAAAGGTGTTCAGGCCGATCGTTGCCATGAACAAAATTATTTCAGGCTGGTTCACCAGTGGTCTCAACACGACCCGTTCAACCGTAACGGCCAGCACAAACATGATCCCAATGCAAAGGATCACCGCCAACCATGCAGGCACGCCCAGTTCATGGAGGCCGACCAACGACAGCGCGCCGAACACCACCATGATGCCCTGCGCGAAATTGAAAATACCGGACGCCTTAAAGATCAGCACAAAACCAAGCGCGATCAATGCGTAAAGGATACCCGATACAAAGCCTTCCCAGACGACCTGGACCAGCAGATCGGGTGCGCCTGCCATCTCAATGAAGGGGCCGATAAAGATTTGATGCAGCAGTTCCATTTATATCCGTTCCGGCAGGTCTGCCGTCCCCAGTACTTCAAGTCCCAGATAGATCTCAGATCAGGCCAATGACCGCCGCTATTCGTGCGCGACACCCAGGTAGGCGTCGATGACAGCTTGGTTCGCTTGAACTTCATCTGGCGTGCCGTCCGCGATCATCTGGCCGTGATCAAGCACCAAGACGCGGTCAGAAAGATCCATAACCACGCCCATATCGTGCTCAATCAGTGCGACCGTCGTCCCGAGTTGCTCGTTGGCGTCGATGATAAAACGGCTCATGTCCCGCTTTTCTTCGAGGTTCATGCCGGCCATCGGCTCATCGAGCAGCAACAGCGTTGGTTCCATCGTAAGCGCGCGACCAAGTTCAACACGCTTTTGCAAACCGTAAGGCAACCGCCCAACCGGTGTGCGCCGAATGTCCTGAATTTCCAGAAAATCGATAATTTTCTCGACGAATTTGCGATGCTCGATTTCTTCGTTCTCGGCCGGCCCCGTGCGCAACATTTGCCAAAACAGATTGGCTTTCATCTTAAGCGTGCGGCCGGACATGATGTTATCGAGTGTCGACATGCCACGAAACAAAGCCACGTTCTGGAACGTGCGCGCGATACCCTGTGTCGCCGCAATATGCGGCTTCATCTGCTTTCGCGCGGTGCCTTTATACGTAATCGTTCCCTGCTGCGGGTGATAGAAACCATTGATGCAATTCAGCATCGACGTTTTACCGGCACCGTTGGGCCCGATAATTGCGCGGACTTCGCCTCGTTTAACGTCGAAGCTCACATTCTGGATCGCTTTGACGCCACCGAATGACAACGAAATGTTATCAACTTTGAGGATCACCTCATCGGAAATGCGACCGTCGTCGGCGCCCTGCTGCACTGGATCTGTGACCATCACATTCATTATTCAGCAGCCTCCTGGACGGGGACATTCGCGGGTGCGCTCACGTCCTCGACGCGCACATCACCTTCAATGATGCCTTTCCGGCCATCTTCGAAGGTCATCTCCGTGGAAATTTGCGCGCGTGCCGAGCCGTCATAAAGTGACTCAATAAACGGCCCATAACGGTCTGCAACAAAAGCACGTCGAATTTTCAGCGTACGCGTCAACTCACCGTCATCCGCATCAAGCTCTTTATGCAGCACCAAGAAGCGTTTGATTTGCGAGCCCTTCATGCGATCTTCTTTGGCGAGATCCACATTCATCTCGACGATGCGTCGGCGTATCATCTCGTAGACTTCGGGGTGGTCTGCCAGCTCCTGATAGCTCGCGTAGATCACGTTGTTGCGCTCAGCCCAGCTCGACACAGAATTCATGTCGATATTGATCATCGCACCAGCATAATCGCGGCCATCACCGACAACCACCGCCTCGCCGATTTCCGGGTAAAACTTGAGCTTGTTTTCAATGTACTTCGGAGCGAACACCGAACCGTCATTCAGCTTGCCAACATCCTTGGCGCGGTCGATAATCACGAGATGACCGCGGCCGTCGATAAAGCCGGCGTCACCTGAATGGACCCAGCCATCCGGCGTCTTAGTCTCGGCCGTTCCTTCTGGGTTTTTGTAGTATTCCTTGAACACGCCGGGGCTGCGGAACATTACTTCGCCGTTATCGGCGATCTCAATTTCAACTTCCGGCGCCGGCTTACCAACCGTATCGGGATAGATTTCGCCGTCCGGCTGCATCGTGACGTATACGCTGGCTTCGGTTTGACCGTAGAGTTGCTTCAAGTTGATGCCGAGAGAGCGGTAGAAACTGAAGATTTCCGGCCCGATCGCCTCACCGGCTGTGTAGCCGACGCGCAATCTTGAAAAGCCCAGCTGATTGCGCAACGGCCCGTAAACCAGGATATTTCCGAAGAAATACATCAACCGGTCGTAGGGATTGACAAAACGGCCTTCGAGGATTTTCTCACCGCAGCGCTTGGCGATTTTCAAACAGTTGTCGAACATCATGCGCTTGAACCAACCGGCATCCTGCATGCGCACCTGAATATCTGTCAGTTGCGCCTCAAACAGGCGAGGTGGTGCGAAGAAGAATGTCGGTCCGATCTCGCGCCGATCGGATACTGCCGTCGACGGACTTTCCGGACACGCCACACAGAAACCAGCCTCAAACGCCTGCGCGTATGAGAAGATGTGATCACCAACCCATGCCATTGGCAGGTACGCGATGATCTCGTCGGTTTCATTTAGCTTATCGAAGCGGTTTGCGTTCGCGGCGGTTCGTACAAAATTGGTACCACTCAGAATGACGCCTTTCGGGCGCCCCGTGGTGCCTGAAGTATAGAGCATCACCGATGTATCATCACCAGTGGTCGCATTGATCTCACCGAGCCACCAGTCATCAAGCTGAGCGTTGGCTGCTGCTTGTTCGGCGCCGAGCTTCTGCAAAGCCTCATAGCTATGCAAATGCGTATGATCGTACTTCACCAAACCGCGCGGGTCGGAATAAACAATGTGCTGTAACAGTGGAACCTGATCGCTGATGCTGAGCAGCTTGTCGACCTGTTCCTGGTTCTCAACGACTGCCACCGTAACGCCCGCGTGCTCAAGCACATAGGCCATCTCATCGGCAACCGAGTCCTGATAAACGGGTACCGGAATAGCGCCCAGCGCCTGGGTTGCCGTAAATGTCCAATACAAACGGGGTAGGTTATCACCTGCGATCGCAATCGTCTGGCCACGTTCAATCCCTAAGGAATGCAGGCCGATCGACAAGTCACGGACCTGATCACGGACCTCAGACCACGTAAAGGTCTGCCAGATGCCGAGATCTTTCACTCGGCATGCTGGCCGATCTGCAAAGCGCTTCGCATTGCGCAGCAGCAATTTTGGAATCGTGTCAAAATCCGCCTCTAGCGGACGAGACGTTTGCGCCTCGCTCACGAGCATACCTCCCAAAGAAATACCACTTTTTGCGGCTTATTATACAGTTCTTACACGGTGTGTACTATCGCAATACAGTCACGGTCAACATAATGCCAAGCCTTGGAACAACAATTCAACTAATCACACTTTGCACGTGACAAATAGAACGGCCATCGAACAGTACGACCGCCAAAGCAGCCCTGAGCAACGAACGGCGCGGACAGCGAACACGTCAGACTTGATCGCAATCTCACAAACCATGCAGCCGCATCAATGCTGAAAAATGTTTCCCGGCGACCCAATCCAACTGCTCCATGAACTGACGACTGGTTTCTTTCACTACGTCGTCTGGAAGTTGCTTGAGTGCCTTGCTGCTTGATTGCGCCAACACTTGCTGTTTACAAGCCCGCTCCAAATAATACAGCTCATCAAACGCAACCGCGATGCTTGGGGCACCGACCGAGACACCATGGCTGTCGAGGAAGAAGATGTCAGCGTCAGGGTTTTTCTTTTGCGCCTCAGCAATACGCTCGCCCTCGTTTTCATCGAGTGCAAGACCACCAAAACTGTGATGCGCCATGCGGCCATAAAAGCGGGTCGCCGTCTGGTGTGCCATCTCAAGGCGACCGCCTTCAACCATCGTGATCGATGTCGCATACGGCATATGGACATGCAGAATACATTGATGACGCGGATTGGCACGGTGGCCTGCGATATGAATATTGCGGGCGGTTGCTTCCACCTCGCCATCACCTTCGTGGATGTTGCCCTCGCCATCGATTAACAGCAGCTGATCAGGCCGCATCTCAGCCCAGTGCACGCCATAAGGGTTGATCAGATAGCGTTCCACGCCGCCACATAACTCACGCGGCACCACGACGGAGAAATGGTTACAAATGCCCTCGTGATACTCAAATTTCACAGCCAGCCGTAAAGCTGCAGTCAATTCACGCCGCAGCGTGGTGATCGTCGAAGACATGAACGGACAACCTATCTGATAAAAGCGTATATCTAACGCGCCTTTATCAGAAGCTGGTCGGTCGTGCCAAGCCCCACGATCAAACACCGAGCCAGCCAAGTATCACCCCGGACCAGCTCTAACAGGCTGTTGAAAATCGTCGCTGACAGCGTAGGGCAAATCAGATTCGGTGTCGTCATCAGCAATGGGGGCGGCGATGCGCGGATCGGATGCAGTGACGGGGGCTTTGTTTTCGTATGTGGACCTGGAGGATCGGGTGCCG